>JAFYUG010000179.1 GCA_017558545.1 Oscillospiraceae bacterium
GGAAGGGGTAAGCGCCCACCATTTTTCCTGAGCGACCTTGGCGGCGGCGTAGGCATCGTCTACATCTTCCTTGCTGGCGGAGCGATAGCTATAAAGCAGCTCACCGGTATAGGGATTGCGGTTTTCAAGGATGCGGGAGCCGCGGCCTTCGCGCCACTGGCCGTTTATATACTGCTTATCATAGGCTTTCATGTGTTGTGTCCTCCCTTATTAGTCCTCGTCCATGACCAGAACGGCTTTGATAACCTTGCCGCTCTTGGTGTCGGCAAAGGCCTGATTAATTTCTTCGAACTTATAATACTTAATCATCTTGTCGAAGGGGAACATGCCCTTCTTATAGTAGTTGATGAGCTTGGGGATGAAGAGCTGGGGGATGCAGCAGCCTTCAACAACGCCGCCCAGGGTCTTGGCAACGCCCATGAGGTCCTCTTCAACGTTAATGGTCAGCTCCTGAGTTGCACCAACAACGGCGCAAACGCCAAGGGGCTTGGTGCTGCGCAGGGACTGGCGGACGCAGGGGCCGATGCCGGTGCAGTCAACGGCATAGTCGCTTCCCATGCCGCCGGTGATGGCCTTAACTTCGGCTTCAACGGACTCAACATTGCGGGAGTTGATGGTGTGGGTTGCGCCCATTTCTTTAGCCAGTTCCAAACGGCTATCAACAATGTCGCAGGCGATGATGGTGGTGCAGCCTGCAATTTTGGCAGCCATGACGGAGCTGAGACCAACGGGGCCGCAGCCGGTGATGAGAACGGAGCTGTCCTCCTTGGGACGGATGTAGTTGAAAATTGCACCTGCGCCGGTCTGAATGCCGCAGCCCATAGGAGCAACCAGGGGCAGGGGCATTTCTGCGTCAGCCAAAATGAGGTTATTTTTGTGAACAATGGCGTGGGTGGCAAAGGCGCTCTGGCCGAAGAAGGAGGAGGTCTCTCTTCCCTTATAGTTCAGGCGCTTGGTGTTGTCAAACTGAACGCCGCCGAAGTTCAATCGGCGGTTTTCGCGGCAGCCATAGGGATGGCCGGTGCGGCAGGCTTCGCATTCTCCGCAATAGCCAAAGGAGAAGCCAACTCTGTCACCAACTTTAAATCCGTTGACTCCGGGGCCGATTTCCTCGATTATACCAGCACCTTCATGGCCGAAAACGGCGGGCAGGGGAACGGGAATAAGCTGGTTGCGTGCAACATCGTCGGTGTGGCATACGCCGCATGCCACAACTTTGACTCGAACCTCTCCATACTTGGGGGCGGCAAGATCCATGTCAACAATCTTAAATTCCTGACCCTTTTCTTCAATAATTGCAGCTTTGATTTTCATATGGCACTCCTTCCTGGTTGTAGCGCATATTGGGCAAATATGCATATAATATGGGTAATTATAAATAAATTATATATCTATATGTTACTATGGTGAAACAACAACTTGTGAATTGGTACAATAGTTTGTTACATGGAAATTTGCGGCGCGATGTGGGAATCGCGCCCTTGTATAATCGTGTTTTCAAAGAAAACATATCGCGTGCGTCAGCGCGCAATAAGCCCCCTGCAAACGGCGGGCGGCAGATTGCCGCCCCTACAATGGCATACCAATTAGAATTGCCTAAAAAGGCGGGCGAACAAAGTTCGCCCCTACAAGTTGAGGTAATAGGTAAGAGTGAATAGTGAAGAAGTAAACTAAAATCATAGTCATTGCGAGGAGTCGCAGGCGCTCATGGCAATCCGTAACCCCTGCAAGCGGAACGGTCAAGACCGTTCCCTACGGTGAAACGATACCCGCCCCGCTCTGTCATACCGACCGAGCGTAGCGAGTGGAGCGTATCTCTTTGGCCACCTCATCCGACTCCTTCGGGGCCACCTTCTCCTCGAGGAGAAGCCTTTAAAAGCGGAAAAGCTCCCATTAGGCGGTCCGCCTTTTCGGGAGCTTTTTATTTTTTCGCTGTCTCTATTATTTCTCTATGCCTTTCAGCCAGATTTTGATGAAAACGGACATTTTTTTCTTTATATCATATCTTCCGCTGTTTCTGGACCAGTCCGTTGTTACGGCGCGGAGAGCCACAAGATAGAGCTCTGCAAGTTCTTCGGGGCTGAGGGAAGTGTCTATGCTGCCCTCTTCCTGACCCTGACGGAAAATATCCTCCAAAAACACCACGCTGCTGCGCTTTTGGCCCCCCAGATCGGTGTTGGAAGGCTCCACGGAGGAGATAAGGCGGCTGCGCTCAAGGGTATGGGTATTTACATACTCAGCCCAGTAGGCAGAAAAGCTCAAAAGCTTATCCCTGGCGCTGCCCTCGCTCAGGCAGGGGTAGACCTTTTCCTCAAGATATTCATCTATAAGACCCAAAAGACCTACCAAAAGGTCGGACTTCTTCTCAAAATAATGGTAAAAGCTGCCCACGGATATTCCCGCGGCGGAGCAAATTTCGTTAACACTCAGCTGCTCAAAGGGCACGGAGCCTATGAGGGGGATAACCGCCTCGATTATTTCCGAGCGGCGGCGCAGCTGTTTTTCTGCAACTTTGGACATGGAAGGCCTCCATATGTTTATTATTGGGAATATTATAACACACTTGCCCTGGAAAGTCACAATAATTGTTGACAATTTCAGCGGGTACTATATAATTATTTTATTAGAACCAATTCTAAAAATTTATCCAATCTACATATAAGGAGTGGAAAAATGAGCGAAATTATGGAAAGAAAGCCCGCCAAGATTATTCTCCGCGAGCTTCAGGACAAAATTGCCCAGGACGCATGGGATGCTAAGCTCCGCGGCGAGAAGGTTGGCTGGTGCGCCTCCAACTTCCCCCAGGAAATCACCACCGCCATGGGTATCCACGTTGTTTATCCCGAAAATATGGGCGCTGCCGTCGGTGCCAAGGGCGGCGGACTTCGCATGTGCCAGCACGCAGAGGGCATGGGCTACTCCTCCGACCTTTGCTCCTATGCACGCATTAACTTTGCCTACGCAGATCTGAAAAAGTGCGAGGAGCTGGAAATTCCCTTCCCCGATTTCCTCCTCTGCTGCAACAATATCTGCAACTGCATGATTAAGTGGTATGAAAATTTGGCTTTGGAGCTGAATGTTCCTCTTATCCTCATCGATATTCCCCATCTGGACGCCATGGAGTGCTCCCCCGACCGCGTGAAGTATATCCGCGCCCAGTTTGATGATGCCATCGCCCAGCTGGAGGAGATCACCGGCAAGAAGATGGACTATGATAAGCTTCAGTCTGTTATGGAAGTTTCCCAGCGCTCCTCTCAGGCATGGCTGAAGGCCGTCAGCTACATGGCCTGCGAGCCCAGCCCCTTCAGCGGCTTTGATATCTTCAACAACATGGCCGTTGCCTGCGTTGGCCGCGGCACCGTTGACGCCGCCGAGGCTTTCGAGGCTCTGGCCGAGGACTATGAGGCTCTGGCCAAGGAAGGCAAGAGCTCTTTCAAGGGCGAGGAGAAATACCGCATCCTCTTCGAGGGCATTGCCTGCTGGGCAAACCTCAAGTATACCTACAAGGCTTTGCAGAGCCGCGGCATGAACCTCACCGCCTCCGTTTATGGCCCTGCTTTCAGCTTCCTTTACAGCAACCTGGACGAGCTGATGGCCGCCTATTCCTATGTTCCCAACTCCAACTGCTTCGAGCGGGAGCTGAAGCTGCGCGTGGACGACGCCATCGCCAACAAGGTTGACGGCGCCGTGTTCCACATGAACCGTTCCTGCAAGCATTGGAGCGGCACTCTCTATGAAATGGAGCGCCAGTTCCGCGAGATTACCGGCGTGCCCACCGTCTGCTTCGACGGCGACCAGTCCGACCCCCGCGTATTCTCCGAGGCTCAGTATGACACCAGAGTTGAGGCTCTGATGGAAATCATGGACGAAAATAAGCGTGCAAAGGAGGCAAAAGCCAATGCGTGAGCTTGAAATTCTGAAAAATATATGCGCCGACCCCCGCGCTCAGCTGAACAAGGCTATTGCCGAGGGCAAGAAGGTCATAGGCGTTATGCCCTATTTCTGCCCCGAAGAGCTGGTTTATGCCGCAGGCATGATGCCCTTCGGCCTTTGGGGTGCC
>JAFYUG010000180.1 GCA_017558545.1 Oscillospiraceae bacterium
CCCGGCTTTTTATGCAGCAGGGGCGCAAGCTCAGGGCCGAACCAATCCTCCCTATCCTCGGCGTTGCCGTCTCGCCAAGCGCACTCCATGGCAGAACGGATGCACCTCTCAAAATTACCTGCGCTGGTGCCGAAATCCCTTGCCAAATCGGGATAGAGCACCTTGGTGACGCCGTCCAGAAGCTCCGGCTCATCATATGCGGACATAATTGCCGCTCTCAGGTAGCGCCAGCCCCGCACATAGGGATTAAAGCCGCAGCGCAAAAGGGCATCGTCAATTTTCTTTTTCATGTCCTCTTTGCTCTCGCTTCTTATCTCTTCCTTATCCTCGCTTTTGCCTGCGCGGACAGCCTCTATCAAGGTGCCTATGCGGCAGGGTTTGGGGAAAAAGCGCTTAACGCCAAACTCGCTGGCCATTTCCGCAAGAACATCGTTGAAAAATCCAGACACGACTATGGTATAGGGCATGGTGGAGTTTTCCTTCAGGATTTTCAGGAGAGCTATACCCCCCACTTCCCTGAGCAAAAGCTCCGTTATAAGCACATCGGGTCGGGTTTCTTCCGCAAGTCTTGCAGCCTCAGCGCCATCACCCGCCGAGGCCGTTACAAACATATCATCCTCAGCGTCGATAATCTCCCCAAGAAGCCTTCTGAAAGTTTCCGAGGAGTCCGCTATCATAACGCTGACCGGCTTATCTATCATCATTCGTCCCCACAATTCCCATCTATTTGACACCTTAATACTACCATATTCTGCTACTTAAGGCAATGATTTGACCCTTGCAAAATATCGACATATTTTGTCGAAAAATGGGGATTGAGCAAGATGCAATGTCGATTTGTGTCGATTTTCGGCATAGCGCCTATGCGCGAAATTCTTGCATATCAAAAAAAGATGTATATAATATTCTTGAATTAATTTTCCTAATTTTTTGATGGGTGGTGTATGGAGATTGCTTATTTATATGGCACTTATTGATAGTCCTTCCGATAAATCAAAATTTATTGCCCTACTTATCTGATATTTGTGATTTTGGAATTCGTGTTGAACTGAACTCTCCAAAAACTGAGCTTACATTCGACTTGCTCGATCGCTGCGGTAACCATACTACTCAAAAGGTAACCATTACCAAGCTCTCATAATCATATATTCACTTAGCAAGAATTGAGGAAATACATCGATGAAAAGATTTCTGATAGTTATTCTCCTACCCCTTTCGCTGTGTCTGCTGTCTGGCTGCGGAAAGCTTCCTGCTGACGCAGACTTTAATTCCGACTCCGAGGCTCGGGAGCAGATGCTGAAAAAAGTTATTCGGGTTTTAAGGTCGGACATGGATTTCGGCGGCAGAGATGAAGCCATACTATCTGGCGGCAACGGCAGTTGGGACGATTCCACCCGCACGGTGCTCAGTCTGGACATAAAAAGCCGCAAGGGAGCAAAGCTTCTTTTCGGCTGCGTGGAAAACTGCTGCGCCATCAAAGACATAACGGACTTAAGTCCCGAAGAAAGCTATCTGCCCATTAAATCCGGTGCTCATGAGCTTTGCACCTTCAAATGTCTTCACATTCAAATTCCCGATAACGGACGAAGCTACTGCATAGAGTTTTCCGACGAGGACTCAAAAAGTCTCTATGAATACGCCCACAGCCTTGGTCTCAACTCCCTCCCGCAGAGCGAAGATGCCGCCACCCGGGCAACAGCAGATTTTTTAGAGGATGTTATCAGGCACCTGGATCAGAGGATAGATTACAGCGGCAGCGACATAATAGCAGCTTATAAATCCGGAGACGAAATCAGCCTCTCCGCGCTGGAAATACATGAAAAGGAAACTGCCGAACTTCTTTTCGAATGCATAAGAAGCGCCGATGCGGTCTATGACATAACAAATGCGACAGCGCCCATAGATTACAGATACTTCCCCGTATTTGCGAACTCCTACGAACAGATTTGCAGTTTTGAAAGCGTTATTTTTCCCTCTCCGGCAAGCGGACGCATTATTTACATAGCGTTCAGAAGTGAAGACTCCCGTGCCCTTTGCGACTATCTGCTGTCTGAAGCAGAAAAATCTCCCCCCGGCAAGGTAGGCGGCCTGTATTCCACCATTACCGAACTTAAGCCGGTAGTATTTTCTGATTCAGAGGAGCTGAAAGCTTATCTGCGCGAAAACGCACCCGAGGGATTTAGCGAGTTCTACGTCCCGGACCCCAGTGCCTTCCCCTCTTATTCCCTGCTCAGAATTGAGGTTTTAGGAGATAATGTCAGCTTCCTTTATATGCCCGCGGACGATGTTGATAGCGATTGGGACGAACGCATAGGCATAAGCGTCCATTTTTGCTTGGGTGATGAAACTGAGCTTGAGGATATAGAAAGCCACAGGGGTCTTTTTATCCACCCAAGCGGTCATGTTTCCTCGGGCTATATTTATGACGAGGCTACCGGAGAGCTTTTCTTTGTGAAAGGCGAAAGTCTGATCACCGTTCATGTTCCCGGCGAAATAAATGACTATCTGGATTTGAAAAATATTTTCTCAATGAAGAAAATAAGTCTCGAATAATCCCACTTCAAGCTGCGTGTCATGAATAAAAATCCGTTCGTTTCCTCATTCAGCATTTAGAATAAACAGAGAAAAAGGAAACTCCCCCAGCACATCAATGTGATATGCAGGGGGAGTTTTTTCCGTTATCGTCCAAAAATCAAAACAGAGTCATCTGGCTGGTATCGGGCATATCGCCCAGAGCGCCCAGATTTTTGAGAATTTCAATATGGCTTTGGCTGACCTTGGGGCAGGCGGCGGAGACATCTTCGATGGAGACGAAGGTAAGTCCCTTTTTGGTGCAGGCTGCAAGGTCTCTTGCGGCGGTTTCGCCAAGGCCGGAGATGGAGACGAAGGGAGCGCGAAGCTGTTTGTCTCCAACAAGCTTGAACTTGGTGGCATCGGACTCATAGAGGTCTATGGGGGCGAAGCTGAGGCCGCGCATATAGAATTCATACACCGCTTCAAGGGTGGTGAGCAAATCTTCCTCGTTGGCGGTGGGCTTGGGGTTATTCTGGATATCCTTCATTTTCTTCTTAACGGCATCCAGTCCCTGAGTCATGCTCTCGGCATCGAAGGTGTTTTTTTGACTGCGGCGGTAGAAATAGGCCGCATAGAAAGCCTGGGGGTAATGCACCTTGAAATAGGCAATGCGGAAGGCCATCATAACGTATGCAACCGCGTGAGCCTTGGGGAAGAGGTAGGCTATCTTGGCAAGAGACTCAATATACCACTCGGGCACACCAAGCTCCTCCATTTTCTCTCTCCAGCCCTCGCTGAAGCCGCCCTTTTTCACCTTGCCCTTACGGACGGCCTCCATTATCTTAAAGGCCATCTTGGGCTCCATGCCCTTTTCGATGAGATAGAGCATAATATCGTCGCGGCAGCCAACGGTTTCCTTAACGGAGGCGGTGCCGGAGGTTATGAGGTCCTTGGCGTTGCCCAGCCACACGTCGGTACCGTGGCTGAAGCCGGAAAGACGGACAAGGATATCAAAGCCTTCGGGCTGGGTGTCCACAAGCATCTGGCGGGTGAAGCCCGTGCCGAACTCGGGAATGCCTATGGAGCCGGTTTTGCCTATGACGGGGTCATCGTCGGGGAGCCCCAAGGGAGAGGGAGAGCGGAAGATTTCCATGGTGTCCGGGTCATCAAGGGGGATGCGCTTTGCATCCACGCCGGTCATATCCTCAAGCATACGGATCATGGTGGGGTCATCATGACCCAGCTCGTCCAGCTTGAGCAGGTTATCTTCCATGCAATGATATTCAAAATGGGTGGTGATAATATCGCTTTCCGGGTCATCGGCAGGATGCTGCACGGGGCAGAAGTCCGTTACATCCATATCCTGCGGAATAACAACAAGGCCGCCGGGGTGCTGGCCGGTGGTGCGCTTAACGCCTACGCAGCCAAGGGCAAGACGGTTTTCCTCGGCCTTGGTGACCTTAATTCCGCGCTCTTCAAGATACTTCAGAACATAGCCATAGGCGGTTTTTTCCGCCAGAGTGCCTATTGTTCCCGCGCGGAAAACATGGTCGGAGCCGAAGAGCTCTTCGGTGTATTTATGAGCCTTGGCCTGATATTCGCCGGAGAAGTTAAGGTCGATATCGGGGGTTTTTTCGTTGCCGGGGAAGCCGAGGAAGGTTTCGAAGGGGATATCGAAGCCATCCTTCATAAGCTTTTCGCCGCAAACGGGGCAGGTTTTATCGGGCATATCCGCGCCGCAGCCCCAGCCCTTTCCGCTTTCGAAGTCGCTATAGCGGCACTTTTCGCAGCGGTAATGGGCGGGCAGGGAGTTAACCTCCGTAATGCCGGACATATAGGCAACGATGGAAGAGCCAACGGAGCCACGGGAGCCCACCAGATAGCCGTTTTCCAAAGAATTTTGGACAAGCTTCTGAGCGGACATATAGATAACATCATAGTGGTGACCCAGTATGGTGTCCAGCTCGATATCAACGCGCTCTTTTACAAGGGCGGGGGGATTATCGCCATAGAGAGAATGCATCTTCTCATAAACAAGGCGCTTAAGCTCCGTATCGGAGTTTTCGATCTTGGGAGCAAAGAGTATGCCCTTGGGCAGAAGCTCAATATCCTCGCACTGGTCGGCAATGGCATTGGGGTTGCCTATAACCGCGTCGTAACAGTCCTTCTCGCCCAGATAGGCAAACTCCTCCATCATTTCCTCGGTGGTCTTGAAATAGATGGGCAGGGACTTATCCGCATCGGCAAACTTCTTGGCGGCAAGAAGAATATGGCGGTAAATTTCGTCCTCGGGGTCAAGGAAGTGTACGTCGCCGGTGGCAACAATGGGCTTATGCAGCTGGTGGGCAATTTTCACAACGCGGCGGTTAAGGTCGCGAAGGCCCTCATCGTCCTTAACTGTGCCGTTTTCAATCATGAAACGGTTATTGCAAATGGGCTGAATTTCAAGGAAGTCATAAAATTCGCCAATTCTTCTAAGCTCGGCATCGCTCTTGCGGCGGACTACGCCCTCGAAAAACTCGCCGGCTTCGCAGGCGGAGCCTATGATTATGCCTTCTCTATGCTCCAAAATTACGCTCTTGGGGATAATGGGGTTGCGGTGGAAGTTTTCCAGATAGCTTTTGGAAATCATCTTATAGAGGTTTTTAAGTCCCACCTTGTTCTTGACAAGGAAGATGATATGCTTGGCCTTCTGGCTGCGAACGCCGGTCTTTTTAACCTGCAAAAGGGCGGTTTCAATATCGTCTATGGTCTCCGCGCCCTTTTCCTTCAGCATGGGGATGAATTTATCCATTATGCGGGCAACCACCATGGCGTCATCGGAAGCTCTGTGGTGGTTAAATTCGGGCAGGGAGAGGTAGTTGCTTACCACATCCAGCTTATGGCGCTTGAGATGGGGCAGGAGGGTTTGAGCCAGCACAAGAGTGTCAAGATAAACGGGGTCAAAATCTATGGCGTAGCGCTCGGCGCAGGCGGCCATAAAGCCCACGTCGAAGTCCGCGTTATGGGCGATGATGGGTCTGTCTCCGCAGAAATTCATAAAGGCGCGGAGAGCCTCATCTTCCTTGGGAGCCCCTGCAACCATACTGTCGCTGATGCCGGTGAGGCGGACTATATTCTCGGGGATGGGCATACCGGGGTCAACAAAGGTGTTGAAAGTATCCAGTATTTCTCCCCCGCGGAAAATAACGGCGCCAATTTCCGTCATGCGATCCCGGTCGGAATAGAGGCCGGTGCACTCAATATCAAAGGCAACGAACTCAGTATCAAGACTGAGGGAGCTTACGCCGTGGACAGCAAGGCGCTCGTCCACATCGTTTATGTAGTAGCCCTCAAGGCCATAGATAACCTTTATGCCGGCCTTTTCTGCGGCGTGCCATGCATCGGGGAAGGCCTGAGCGCAGCCATGGTCGGTGATGGCAACAGCCTTATGACCCCATTTGGCAGCGCGCTTAACAAGGGCTGCGGGGTCGGTGAGGGCGTCCTGAGTGGAAAAGCGGGTATGCATATGAAGCTCAACACGCTTTTCTGCGGCATTATCCATGCGGATGGGGGGAGCCTTGGCCTCCTGAATGAATCGGGGGGTCAGCACAAGGTCATCATCATAGCGGTTATAGCTCATCTCGCCGCCAACCGTGAGATACATTCCGTTTTTGATCTTGTCCACAACTTCCCTATCGGGGGATTTATCCTTGATATACTTGGAAACATGGACAGAGCCCTTGTCGTCCGTTATGCAAAAGCTCAGCACAGCCGCCTGATGCTTGGGCAGCTCGCGGCTATCCACGGCGAAAACGCGGCCGCGGACAACGGCTTCCACAGTTTCCGTGCTGATGGTGTCCATGCCTATAACTTCGCCTCGGGCGCTCTTGCCCATAATCATATCGCCGCCGGTGATGGCAGGCGCAGGAGCGGAGCGGAAAAACTTTTTCTCGCCGCTCTGAGTTTGGGGCGCAGACTCCTTCTTGGGGTTTGGCTTAAACTCGGGCTTGGGGTAGTCGGGATGAATCTCTATTGAATTAAGGGAAAATTCTCCTGCTATGGTGTCCTGAATAATTTTCAGCTCGGCAGGAGCGGGCATTTGGGCAAAAAATGCCTCAGCATATAAAGAACGGTTTTCCTTTTCCACTATAACGGCGCTGAGAGTGGCCTTGTCAAGACCGCCGCACATTCCGGCGCAGCTATTGCAGCAGGGAAAAACCTGCAAAAATCCTATTTTTTCTGCCATTATCTATCCTTATCCTTCGTCTATCAGCTTCAAAAGAGCGGAAACCAGGTCCTTTTCCGCAACCTTGGAAACTATCTCTCCTTTTTTGAACAACACGGCCTCGCCCTTGCCTCCCGCAAGGCCGAAGTCGGCTTCTTTGGCCTCGCCGGGCCCATTTACAACGCAGCCCATAACGGCCACGCGTATATCCTTTTTGCAATCACTAAGGCGCTGCTCCACCTCTTTAGCGGTGGAAATAAGATCAATCTGAGTTCTGCCGCAGGTGGGGCAGGAGACAATTTTAACGCCGCCCTTTCTGAGGCCTGCACTCTTCAAAATGGCGATGCCTGCGGTAATTTCCTCGGTGGGGTCAGCGGTGAGGGAAACGCGGATGGTATCGCCTATGCCCTCATTGAGCAAGGTGCCTATGCCAACGGCGGACTGAACAAGACCCATATAGCTTGTTCCCGCCTCGGTTACTCCCAAATGGAGGGGGTAAGGGAACTTTTCCGCAGCCAGACGGCAGGCTTCAACGGTGAGGGGGACGCTGGATGCCTTCAGAGAAAGGCAAATATCATGGAAGCCGCAGTTTGTGAGCATGGCAATATGC
>JAFYUG010000181.1 GCA_017558545.1 Oscillospiraceae bacterium
CTGACGGTGACGGTGATTCCTTCTGCCGCGTCGATCTGGGCGGGGTCAAGATCGGTGAGAAGCGTGATATCGCTGTCGGCAGTGGCGATCCATTTGCTTCCCT
This sequence comes from Oscillospiraceae bacterium, assembly GCA_017558545.1. GTDB lineage: Bacteria > Bacillota > Clostridia > Oscillospirales > Oscillospiraceae > SIG459. The sequence goes on from JAFYUG010000181.1 coordinate 104, forward strand.
TGTCCATGCTCAGAGTAGCGCCCTTGATCGCGCCGGTGATAAGGGTGGATTTCAGGCTGACCCACATATCACGGATGGGATCTTCATGGATAAGGTCGCCTTCAAGGCTCATATCCTCGAAGGACACATTCACGCCGAAGGGGGGATGGTCAACTGGAGTGGTGCAGGGGTCATCGTTTACGATGCTGTGAACGAGGATGCCCTTTTCGGAAGCGATATCAACGCCTTCCATATCGATGAGAGCGTTGTGGCTCTTGATAAGAATAGCTTCCTTCTTGGTGCGGATGGTGCCTCCGGTGATGGTCAGCTCGCTGACTTCCTGCTGCCAGCCGTTAACGCAGTGCATGAGAGCAAAATAGCTGCCGCACTTGGCTTCGCAGTCGGTGAAGGTCATATCGCTGTTGCCGGCAACAATGGCGGCCATGCGGGCCATTTCAAGGTTGCAGCGGTTGAATACGTCGTGGCAGCCGGGGTCGGAGTATGCGCCGTAGCCGTTCTTGGTGCAGACTATGTCGCAATCGTTGGCTTCCAGATAAACGTAACCTTCGGAAGACTCGGTGGAGAGCGCAGCCCAACCGTCGCAGATAATCTTGGAGTTATAGAAGTAACTCTGGGAATTGCTCATGGTGCAGTGGGTGCGGGTGTTGCCCTCGATTTCCAGAGGGGGAGGAGGTGTGCTCATGAGAGCGGTGGGAGCGGGAATATTCTCGCCGTAAGGAATGCCGTGGGACCAGATGACGGAGTCATAAACCTTCAGCACAGAGCCCTCTTCCGCGGCGGTGGAATACTTGGTGCGTCCCGTGGTGGTGATGATGGCGTCGCGAATGGTGAGCTTTGCGCCATACTTTGCGGCTGCGCCGCTGGCAGGGCCGCCTATGCCTTCGCCGTCGCCTGCAAGGGAGATGTAAGCTCCGTCCAGAGTGACATCGGTGGCTGCGCCCTCGGCATAAATGCCGCCTTCGTTGCCGTTGTAGGCAACAACCTTGAGATTTCTCACTTCGCTGTCGCTAACGCTGCCGTCATACATAACAGCAGGATTATCCACAGTTGCCTTGCCGTCTTTCACATGAACGGCGGCCACGGCATCTTTGGCGGGAGCAAACCAGTCAATAGGGGGCTTGCCGGGGTTAAGAACCGCATTGACACCGGTGATGATGTCGGCCATTGTCAGCATATTCAGAGAAGGCTCTCTTTCAGGCTTTTCGACAACGCGGCCAATAACTTTCTTTATTTCCATAGCCATGTCCTTTCTTATGAAAATAATGATGGGGATACAAAGTCCATGTATACTTCCATGATGATTATTTCATAGGCGGCAATTTGTAACAATGTCATTTCTTTTGAAAAAAGTGACGTTTTTTTAGATGTATCTTTCGGGGTGTTGCATTTATAAATATGTAGTGGAATAATCAATAATGACAAAAGATGTTTTTGGCTGTTTTTATCGTTTTTGAATATTTAAGGAGGAAAAATAATGAAGACTCTCTATGCTCACGTTGAATTCGGTAAAGTTACTTTGAAGGAAAAAGAACTGCCTGCACCCGGTCCCGGCCAGCTGCTTTTGAAGGCACACGTCAGCACCATGAGCCCCGGTACTGAGTGGGCACTGATGCATGAATTTATTGTTCCTCTGCCCACCAGCATTGGTTACTCCATGTGCGCCACCGTTATTGAAGTCGGCCCCGATGTAGACGAATTTGAGGTTGGCGATCTGGTTGTAACCACCGGCGAGCACGCCCAGTATCTTATTATGGATGCTCTCAACTGCACTCCCGCTCCCAAGAATATAGACAAGGTTCAGGCCGCTTTCTGGAATCTTGGCCATACCGGTCTCTACTCCGTCCGTCAGGGCAAGCTGCAGCTTGGTGAAGCAGCTGTTGTTATGGGTCAGGGCTTCGTGGGCGCCGTAACCGCTCAGATGGCTCGTCTTGCCGGCGCCTGCCCCGTTATCGTAACGGACCTCAGTGAAGAGCGCCTTGAAATGGCAAAGAAGATGGGCGTAACCTGCGCCATAAACCCCAAGACCGACCCCGAAGGCCTCAAGAAGGCCGTTGACGAACTCTGCGGAGGCAGTGTCCCCATCGTGTTTGAGGCCACAGGCTCCCGCCAGCCCCTTGAGCAGGCCTTTGAAATCATCGGCGAGCGCGGCCGCGTTGTTATGATCAGCCAGGTACATGGCGAAACCATGCCCAACTATGATGATAACCTCATGCAGAA
>JAFYUG010000182.1 GCA_017558545.1 Oscillospiraceae bacterium
CAGCCCAGGAGGAAATGGAAGCATCGGGCTTGTGTGCCTTCATCAGCTCCTCAGCCTCCAGGGGCAGAGAGGAGAGAGTGCCGCCCTTAACGGGCTCCATGATGATAACGGGAACGCCGTGCTTCATGGCAACTTCGTAGCAGGCGCGGGACTGAACGGACTTATCCTCCCAGTCCTTGTAGTTTATCTGAAGCTGAACGAACTCAGTTTCAGGGTGAGCGGTGAGAACCTCGTCAAGGGACTCGGCGGTGTCATGCATGGAAAAGCCCAAATGGCGGATGAGGCCTTCTTCCTTGCGCTGAGCAAGCCAGTTCCAAATGTCGGTCTTTTCGGCCAGCTCCTTGCGGCCGGGGCCGAGGTTGTGAATGAGGTAGTAATCGAAATAGCCTGCGCCGGTGCGCTCAAGAGAAACGTAGAAGCGCTTGTGCAGCTCTTCAACGGTGACATCCTTGTCAAAAAGGGGAAGCTTGGTGGCCAGCTGGAAGCTTTCGCGGGGATAGCGGTCAACAAGAGCCTCTTTTGCTACGCGCTCGCTCTCGCCGTTGCCGTAAACATAGGCGGTGTCGAAGTAGGTGAAGCCCTTTTCCATAAACATGTCAACCATGGTCTTGACCTGCTCAATGTCGGTTTTGCCGTCCTTGGAGGGCAGGCGCATAAGGCCGAAGCCCAATTTGCCGATTTCTTTGCCCAGATAGTTCTCCATCTTGTGATCTCCTTTTATATGTAAATTTTTATTTCTTACCTGCGAAAAACACTACTCTTGCCAGCATCGATGCCAGAGAGCAGAAGAGAAAGCCAACGCCAAGAATGGCGAAAAGCTCGGTTACAAGGGGTTTTGCGGGGATGGCCTGCCATTCGGAAGTGAAGCCGCCCGTGGGGAGGGCGTGGTGATAAAGGATGTAGCTCCATAAAAATATGAGCATAGCCAAAATAAATGAGCAAATTCCGAATACAGTAAGTCTTTTTCTCATGCTTTTCTCTCCATGGATAAGTTTTTCGCGCTTTTTCGACAAGATGGGACAATGAAAAGTATAGCATACTTTCTCCCATAGCCGAGGCGAAAAAACATATTGGAGAGAATATTAACGTTTCCTTAACAGAGGCTGAAGGGGGGGTTATTCACCTTTAGCGGTGGTGATAGAGGCGATGAGCATGCGGCGAATGGAGCCGCCTTTGTTGCGAAGAGTGGTATATTGATTTTCGGATAGTCTATTCTTCCGAAACAAAAGCTCAAGCCAATAGTCGGTTTCAGAACTTTCCTTAAGAGCAATTTCGAGCTTATGAATAAAATCTGCTCTGCTCTGAGCATACCTTGCCTCGTGAATATTTGCTCCTATCGAAGAACTTGAACGCAAAAGCTGATTCACATAAACCGAACAACCTTTAATATCTTCGCAAATATCAGATACTTCCAATGCAAAGTCTATTGAATCTTCACGCAGCTGATTTTTGTTGTCAGACATAACATCAACCCTTCTTGTGTCGATATTTTCGCTTCGCGAAATCGATATATTTGCTTTGCAAATTCGATATATAGATGCTAAGCATCTATTCGATATGCTGCCTTTGGCAGCGAGTGATATAAATCACCTTCTCGCCCCGCAGGGCATATCGAGTGCGAAGCACATATCGAACGCCTGCGTATATCGAAAATCCCCGAAGGGGATTTATATCGACTTTATTTTTGCTTTACAAGGCTAACGACGCATTCAATATGGTTTGTATGAGGGAACATATCAACCGGCTGAGCTTTTACAGCTTTGTACCCACCCTTAACGAGGATTTCCAAATCTCTGGAAAGAGTCTCGGGATTGCAGGAAATATAAACCACCTTTTTGGGTCCCATGTGGATGAGAGACTCCAAAAAGCGCTTATCGCTGCCTGCGCGGGGAGGATCCATGAAAACGACGTCGGCGCTTTCGCCTTCTCCTGCCATGCGCTCCATAAACTGACCGGCATCGGCGCAGGTGAACCAGCAATTTTTGATGTCATTGAGCTTGGCGTTATAAATGGCGTCCTTGACGGCGTCGGCATTCAGCTCCACGCCTGCAACCTTGCCTGCGTGGCGGGAGGCCACCATACCTATGGTGCCAATGCCGCAGTAGGCGTCCAGCACGGTTTCCTTGCCGGTGAGGCCTGCATACTCAACGGCGGTGTTATACAAAACCTCGGTCTGAACGGGGTTAATCTGATAGAAGCTCTTGGCGGAAATGCGGAAGCGGCAGCCGCAGCAAATATCCTCAATATATCCTTTGCCGTAGAGCACCTTTTCCTGCTTGCCCAGCACCAATGAGGTGAACTTATCGTTGATGTTCATAACGATGGTGGTGATTTCGGGGTGCTTTTCAAGAAGCTCCTTAATAAAGGGCTTCTGATTTTTGAATATGGGGGAGGACACAACCAGCACGACCATAACTTCATTAGTGGCAAAGCCGCGCTTTACCAGCACATGGCGCAAAAAGCCCTGACAAGTGCGCTCATCATAGGCGGTGAGCTTGAAAGAGGGGAGCATCTTGCGAATGGTGACAATAATTTTGTCGGCGGTGCGGTCTTCAATCATGCATTTGTCAACGCTGACTATGCGGTGGCTAGAAGACTGATAAACGCCGGAAATTATCTTGCCCTTACCGTCGCGGCCAAAGGCGGCCTGCACCTTGTTGCGGTAGTTATAGGGCTCGGCCATGCCAACAATTTCCTCAACGCGGCAAAAGCGGCCAATTTCGCGGACAACCTTAGCCTGCTTCCATTGAAGCTGGCGGGGATAGCTCATATTCTGAAGCTGGCAGCCGCCGCAGCTTTTTGCATGGGGGCACTGGGGGCGCTCAGTAACTTTAATCTCGTTCATCTGTCTATTCTCCAATCAAATTCGTTCCATGGCTCATGGGAGGGGGGCAGGCGGAAAAACTCCATCTTCTCTCCCGTTTTGGGGTGGATAAAGCTCAATCGGCATGACCAAAGCCCCATATTGCCCTCTATTGAGCTGCCGTATTTTCTGTCTCCCACAAGGGGGAAGCCTCGGGAAGAGAACTGTGCTCTTATCTGATGGGTGCGGCCGGTGTGGAGCTGGATATGCACGGCGCTGAGGCCATCTTTGCTCTCCAATACCTCATAGTCCAGTTTGGCCTCCTGCGTATCCCCGGCCTTTTCGGGGGCAACATAGGTTTTGCGCTGAAGCTTATCCCGGCGGAGATAATCAAACATACTGCCCTTTTTCTCTTCGGGACAGCCTTCTATGATGGCCATGTATTCCTTGCCGAAGCCTCTTTCCATTACCTGCTTGCCCAAATCCGAAGCGGCGTGGCGGGTGCGGGCGAGGAGCATAAGCCCTCCAACTGTGCGGTCAAGGCGGTGGACAGTGCGTATATTTTCCGTTCCCAGTGCCTCTCTCAGCAAATCGGGAAGGCCTCCCGGCTCGTCGGTGGAGAGCACCCCGAAGGGCTTTGTGCAGACCACTATGTAATTATCGGCATAGATAATCTCCATGTCCGCTCTCCTTTGTCAGTTCAACTGTTTATTCTATCATGCCCGAAGGCAAATTGGAATGGGAAAAGTAAATTTTCTGTTGGGCAAAACCAATTTTATGCATTGGAAATGCTTTTCAGTTTGCGGCTGATTATGAAGCAGTTGACAATGTTGGCAACTGCGGTGGCGGCGCCCAGCAGGAAGGTGAGCTTATATTCGCCGGTGGCGGCGTAGAGGGCGTTGGAAATGGAGTTGAAAACAATGGAGCTTATGCCCAGCGCCATCATAATAACGCCGTAGTTAGCGCCCATGTGCTTGGGGCCGAAGAAGTCGGTGGTGGCGGCGGGGTTAACCGCAGCAGGGCCGCCGAAGGCAAAGGCGGTGAGGAGCACCACAACAAGATAGCTCCAACCGCTTACGAAGCTGAGGAGCAGAGCGCAAACGGCGGTGGCGGCGGAAACAAGATAGAGGGTATTGATTCTGCCAAGGCGGTCGGAATAGGTGGAAATCAGCACGCGGCCAGCGGTGTTGGCAAGGCCGGTGAGAGAAACGGCCATAACCGCGGCGGCTTCACCCAATCCGCGCTGGATGCCCAAGCCCTTGATAAGGGGATTGAGCATATTCCAGGTGCCGTTAAAAAGGAAAATGTTCAGGAACAAAAGCCAGAAGGGCAGAGTTCGAACAGCCTTGGAGAAGGGGATGCTCTCTCTTCTCAATGCAGCGGCCTTGCCCGTGGCCTTGGGCAGGGAGGCCAGATAGTCCTCTCCGGGCAGGCGGATAACGCTGCAGGAGAGAAGACCCAGCACCAAAAATACAACTGCCAAAGCGGCCAAAGCGGAGTCGAAACCAATGCCCTTGATGAGGGCGTCGGCAACGGGGGAGAAAACAACGGTGGAAAGGCCGAAGGCGCCTGCGCCTATGCCGGTGGCAAAGCCTCGTCTATGGGGCAGCCAGCGCTGGATGCAGGTGAGCATAGCGCCGTAGCTTACGCCGCTGCCGAAGCCGCCCAAAACGGAATAGGTGAGGTAGAACAAAATTATGCTGCTGCCAACGGGGATGAAGCGGGAGAGCAAAAGTCCGCTGCCGAAAAGGAGTATGCCCACAAAGCAAACCTTTTTGGGGCCTTTGCTGTCGGCGGCGGCACCCCCTGCGAAGTTGCCTGCGCAGAAGGAGAAGAGCATGAAGCTGGCAACCAAGTTGGTGCTGCCCTCAGCCCAGCCGTAAAAGGCCATGGCAGGAGCTTTGAAAACGCTCCAAATGTATATAATTCCAACGCAAACCTGCACTATGAGGCAGGCACCCACCACTAAGATGGGAGCGGGAGATTTTTTCATAGTTATTTACCTCTTTATTTATTTGCTTTTTCCACAAGCTCTGTGAGAAGAGCTTCAAGCTCATCGCTGAAAATGTCCGTGAAGTCTGCTTCTGCCAAGGCTTCGGAGAAATAGTAGGCCTCCGTGTCCATAAGGCAAACTTCCATGTATTTTTCTATGGCGGCGTTCAGGTTATCGTCCATGAGGATGTAAATTTCAAGGGCGGGCAGGGCGGAAACGGCGTAGCTTATGTAGTAGAAGGGATATTCAAAGTTATGGGGAACGTATATCCATTCGCTTTCGTAGCCCTCATAGGGGGTGAAGCCGTATTCCTCGTATACTCGGCAGAACATCTCCGTGGCCTTCTCGCCGGTGAGATTTTCCTCGGCGTAGCAAAGCTGCTGGAACTCGTCATACATAAGCCCCTCGGCTAGGGTGACCAGTTTGTTCATGAGAAGATAGCTCTCTATATCCTCTGCGGCCTCACCGAAAATATCCTCATAGCAGGCGGTGAAAAGCATTTCAAGACCCTGACTTTGCAGCTCGCAAAGGTCATTGTCGGGGTAGCCGAATATGAGGTCGGACCAAGTGAAATAGTTGTTGGCGTAGTGACCCAGCTCGTGGATTAAATCCAGATAGTCGGCAAACTCGCTGTAGGGGCTATTGAAAATGAAGGGCACATCGTAGTAATAAAGTCTGGTGGTGTAGCCCAAATCCGCCTTGGTGGAGGAGGGGGCAATGTCATAGAGGCCGTTATCCACCATGAAGGTGAAGGCCTCGTCAAGCTCTTCGGAAATAAGGGGTATATTGCGGCCTATGGCCTCCAGTATGGTGTCGGGGGAGCAGTCTATGGAGTAGTTATCTAAAATCTCGTAGTAGGAATCGTAGTATTCCTCGCCCTTCTCTCTGATGAGAGGGGCAAGGTGCTCCTTGGCGGCAGCCCAAAGAGCCTCGCTCTGCTCCGGCGTATAATCTTTGTAATAATAGTCGGCGTAGTAATACTCCGCGGCGCTATCGTAGCCGTAAAATGCGGCGAAGTCTTTTCGCAAGGTTATAAGCTCCGTGAAAAGCTCTGCGGCGGCGCCAAAATCGGGGTATTCCTCGCTCATAATGGCGTAATACTCGGCAACGAGGCGGCTTTCCTCGGTGAAAAGCTCACTTTCGGCCAGAGCGTAGTCATCATCCCTAACACTGAAAAACTCCGCCATGTAGTCTATGGTGTCCGTGTAAAATTCGTCTTCAAGAATATAGGCATTGTCCGAGGCGGCAACAGCGCCGATGGCGTACATGTATTCGTAGTACATGCGGTTATATACATCCTCGATGTAATATAGCTCTTCCTCGTTTTTGGTGTTGTTGGGATTTTGGTAGTAGGCTATTTCCGCAAGGGAATACATGGTGTTGATATAGCAAAGCTCTTCATAAAGATAAGCCACGGCCTTCCTGGCCTCATCCTTGTTGGGAACAGAGTGGGCATAGCTTTCCACATTGCGGCAAAGATCTATGAAGGTGTTCTCGTCATAGTGCTCATAGCTCATGTCCTCGAAGGCGTAGCTTTCGTGGTAGATTTCTCCGCTTAGAAGGTCTATGGTGTCCTGAACGCGGTCAAGCCCCGAACGAAGATCGTTGGAAAGAGAGTCCACGATTCCGCAGCCGGTGGAAAATACAAGGCTCAGCGCGGCAATAAGGGCAGTTATCTTTTTGGCTTTCATATCTTCACCTCTTTTTATGGTTTAACAAGTAATTTTATCATATATTTATAGAAGATACAATAATAGAACCTTTAAGACATCCGAATAAAAAAAGCTCCCCTATTCGAGGGGAGCTGGCTGCCCGAAGGGCAGACTGAGGGGTTTCTACGATTATGTGAGCGCTCATTGGCCTTTCAGTTGCGGCGGCGGGCTGTGGGCAGCCCGCCCTACGGCACAAACATAAAGATAGCACCTTTAAAGGCTTCTCCTCGAGGAGAAGCTGTCACGCGAATGCGTGACTGATGAGGTGTCTTTTCTGCTTAAGACTATAATAAACACCTCATCCGTCATTTGCTAACGCAAATGCCACCGTCCCCTCAAGGGGAAGGCTTTAAATTACCGCTTTTAATGGCTTCTCCTTGAGGAGAAGCTATCACGGCGTCAGCCGTGACTGATGAGGTGTCAAAAAGCGGGACGAAAGAGGACGCCGTCCCCTACGAAAGCGGAATTTTGATTGCCAAAAACACGGGGCAG
>JAFYUG010000183.1 GCA_017558545.1 Oscillospiraceae bacterium
ATTGCATCCTCCGGCGTTGCCGCAGGTCTCAGCATTGTTGGCTATGTCTCCGGCAACAACGTTGTCCAGAGTGCAGAAACCGTAAGGGGCATTTACTACCTCTGCAACGGCGTTCCCGCTGTTTGCTACGCTCTGTGCCTCATCGGCATCGGCCTTATCTTCAACCTGAACAAGAAGACCACCGACCGGATGTATGAGGAAATGGCAGCCAAGCGCGCCGCTCAGGCTCAGTAAGCTATGCAGAAAACTGACCTTCATCTTCACCTCACTCTTCGCCAGATCCCCAGACTTGGCAAGCTCAACTTAGCCTCCGCAGGCAACATGATTGAGCATTTGGATGAGCTGGGCATAGGCAGGGGAGTGCTCATGAGCGCCGGGGAGAGGCGTGTGCCCTTTGGCAACAACGCAAAAAACCGCCTTATCTGCGAAAAATATCCCGATCGCTACGCGTGGATGTGCAATCTTGACCCCGTCCACCCCGAAACTGTTTTTGACCGCCTTGCCCTCTATAAATCTCAGGGGGCAATTGGCGTGGGAGAACTGAGTATCAATAAACGCCTTGATAATGAGTTTTTGCAGGCTGTTTTTGCCGCCTGCGAAAAGCTCTCCCTGCCCATAACCATCCACATGAGCCCCGAAGAGGGCTATAAATACGGCGTTGTGGATGAGCCGGGGCTGCCTCTTTTGGAGGAAACATTGAAAAAATATCCTGAGCTCAAGATTTTGGGCCATAGCCAGACCTTTTGGATAGAAATGAGCGGCGATGCCCCCAAGACCAAGGAAGGCCGCAACAGCTGGGGCAGCGGCTCCATCGTACCCGGTGGCAGAGTTCCCGAGCTTTTCGAAAAATACCCCAATCTCTATGGCGACCTCAGCGCCAACAGCGGCGGTCAGGCCATCATGCGCGACGAGGAATTCGGCCTTGCCTTTTTGGAAAAGTATGCCGACAGGCTCTTCTTCGCAACGGACATGGTGAACACGGCCATGGAGTTTCCTCTTGGGGCTTGGCTGGATAAAAAGCTTGAAGAGGGCAAGCTCAGCCTTGATGCCTATGAGAAGATTTGCTTCGGCAATGCCAAGACCGTATTCGGCATCTGATAAGGAGTTTATAAGCCATGAAAAATATAATTTCCTGCCCCTGCGGCCAAATCCGCGGCGTGGAAAGCCGCCATGAGGGCGTAACCGCCTATAAGGGCATACGCTATGCCGAGGCCGGACGCTGGGAATACCCCCGCATGATTCAGCATTGGGAGGGCGTATACGAAGCAAGCGAATATGGCGCTTGCTCCTATCAGTCCCGCTCTTTCTATGACGAGGAGCAAATGCCCAAGAAGTATTTCTACTATCATGAGTTTCGCAAGGGCGAGGAGTATACCTACTCCGAGGATTGCCTTTTCCTGAACATCTTCACCCCCAATGAGGCCAAGGAAGGGGATAATCTTCCCGTTATCTTCTATATCCATGGCGGCGGTTTTCGCGGCGGTTGCGCCCATGAAAAACACTTTGATGAGCCCGTCTGGCCCAAAAAGGGCGTTATCGGCGTAAGCATCAACTATCGCCTTGGCCCTCTTGGCTTCATCTCCCTGCCCCAGCTTCGTGATGAGGCAGGAAAAACCGGCAACTACGGACTTTTTGACCAGCTTTGTGCCCTTGAATGGGTCAGAAAAAATATCTCCGCTTTCGGCGGCGATAAGGATAATATCACCATTATGGGTCAGAGCGCCGGCGCTATGAGCGTTCAGCAGCTCTCCCTCAGCCCCTTGGCTCAGGGCAAGTTTGCCAAGGCCGTTATGTCCAGCGGCGGCGGAAATAACCCCATGCTGAAAGCTCCCCCTGCTGAAAAGCGCTTTGGCTTTTGGCAGGCGGTTATGGCTGAAGCAGGCTGCGAGGATTTATCTTCCTTCCGCGCCCTCGCCCCCGATAAGCTCTTCGAGGCTTGGGACAAAACCATGAAAACCTATAAGGGCACTCCCATGGCTCATGGCCCCTGCATAGACGGGGAGCTTGTGGTAAATGAGCCCGTAATCCATGATATTCCCTATATGGCAGGTTCCACCAGCGAGGATATGCTGCCTCCCTTCCTTCTCAGCATGAGCCGCAAATGGTGCGCTGAGCGGAAAACCGAGTCCTACACCTGGTTTTTTGACCGCCGGCTGCCCGGTGATAACTGCGGCGCATGGCACTCTGCCGACCTTTGGTATTGGTTTGGCACTTTGGACAGAGCATGGCGTCCCTGGGAAGAGAAGGACTACGCCCTCTCCGAGGAAATGGTGGATATGCTCTGCACCTTTGCCGCCACGGGCAAGCCCTGCGATAAATGGCAGGCTGCTCAGAAGTGCGGAAAGAAAGTTTTCCGCATAGGCGAAAATCCCGGCGCTATGGCAAAGGTCAGCATGGCAAGGCTCATGAAAACCATGCTCACCAACAAAGCCGTTGGAGAATAAATAATGCCAAGCAAAGAAAGGGCTGAAAAGCCCTTTCTTTGCTTTGCATTAACCTATCAAAAAAACTGTTCAATGCCTCCCGCTGATGAGGGAGGTGCTGAGCG
>JAFYUG010000184.1 GCA_017558545.1 Oscillospiraceae bacterium
CGGTGACAGCCCCCTTGAAAAGGGGGCCTTTAAAGGTGAAATCTTGGTTTTCCGCGCAGCCGTAGGGGTCGGCGTCACCGACGACCCGAATTGAGATACACTCCACTCGCTTCGCTCGGTCGGTATGACAGAAATGGTGGAGGTCTTACCCGTAGGGCGTCGGTGCCCACATCGCGCCGCTTGCAGGGGTTACGGATTGCCACAGCGCCCAAGGGCGCTTCGCAATGACTATATATTTTACTCTGCGCCTATTGTAGGCTCTGGCGTCCCCTTTCGTCCCGTTTTGTAGGGGCGAACTGTGTTCGCCCGTTCCGCTTTTAAAGCCCCCCTTTTCAAGGGGGGATGCCTTGCAAAGCAAGGCAGGGGGGATAAAGCTAAAAAAATAGCTTATATTTATGTTATGCGTAATCCTTACCCTTATCCCCCAGTCACCTTCGGTGACAGCCCCCTTGAAAAGGGGGCCTTTAAAGGTGAAATCTGGGTTTTCCGCGCAGCCGTAGGGGTCGGCGTCCCCGACGACCCGAATTGTAGGGAACGGTCTTGACCGTTCCGAATTGCGCGCTAACGCGCAGCGATATGTGCTACGCACGCGATATTTTTTCTTCGTAAAAATTGATATTTGCCCTAAAAGGCAAGCGATATATTTGCAAGCAAATTCGATATTCCCTCGCGAGAGATAGAGGTGTAACCATGCATAGCTGCAATCTTTGCCCCCGCAAGTGCGGAGCAAACAGAAAAGAGAATATTGCCGCGGGCTTTTGCGCCTCCCCCTCCCTTGCCTCCGTTACCAGAGCCGCACCCCATTTCGGAGAAGAGCCCTGCATAAGCGGAGAGAGGGGCAGCGGCACGGTGTTTTTCTCCGGCTGCAACCTCCGCTGCGTATTTTGCCAAAACCACGAAATAAGCCGCGGACAAAAGGGTGAAATGCTGGATGCGAGAGGACTCAGAGAGCTTTTCCTGCGCCTGCAGGGGGAGGGAGTCCATAACATCAACCTCGTCACTCCCACCCACTATACGGACATTATCGCCGAGGCTCTCAGCCTCGCCGGGCTCAGCATACCGGTTGTCTGGAACTCCTCGGCCTATGAGAGCGTGGAGTCTCTCCGCAAATTGGACGGCCTTGTGCAGGTATATATGCCCGACTATAAATACTCCGACCCCCTTTTGGCCAAAAGATGGTCCATGGCGGAGGATTATCCCAAGCTTGCCCTTGAGGCCATTAAGGAAATGTATCGCCAAAGGGGCGAATTCATCCTCGACGAGGATGGAATGCTCCAAAGCGGAGTGCTTATTCGCCACCTGATCATGCCCGGCTACTGCGAAAATACCCTCAGATGCATAGACGCCATTGAGGACAACTTGCCGGCTGACAAGATAATTTTCAGCCTTATGGCTCAGTATACCCCCATGCCCAATCTTGAAAGCTACCCCGAGCTGTGCCGCCCCATCACCATGGAAGAATATGAGCGCTGCCGCAGCTATTTTGATTTTTCCGATATCATCTATGGCTTCACCCAGTCCCCCGAAGCCGCCACGGAGGAAATGATACCGGATTTTGACGGCACAGGAGTTAAATAAACATGATTTTTGGAAAACATATAAACCGCTACTATTTAAAATATTCCCCCTGGCTGCTGCTGGGTCTGCTGGCTCTCATAGCCGTTGACTATCTCCAGCTGCTTACCCCCCGCCTTTATCAGATGGTAATAAACGGCATGAACGATGGCTACGTCATGTATGAAGGGGTCAAAACGGTCTTTGACATGGACTTTCTCCTTGAGCGCATCTGCATGCCCATGGTTATTATCATCGTGTGCATCTGCATAGGCCGCTTTCTCTGGCGCCTTTGCATTTTCGGCTCTGCCATCAAGACCAGCACCGCCCTCCGAAACCGCATGTTTGACCATGCCCGCGGCCTTTCCACCCAGTATTATCAGGTGAACAAGGTGGGCAACCTCATGAGCCTTTTCACCAATGACCTTGACACAGTTGAAGAATGCTTCGGCAGCGGCTTTCTCATGCTCTTCGACGCCATCTTCCTCGGCTCTCTTGCCATTATGAAGATGTGGAACATGGACCGCCTTCTCACCTGCTTTGCCCTTGTGCCCATGGCTTTGCTCCTTGCATGCTCCACCATCGTGGGCAAGCATTTGGGCAAAAAATGGAGAAAGCGTCAGGCGGCCTTTTCCTCCCTTTCCGACTTTTCTCAGGAGAGCTTCAGCGGCATAGCCGTTATCAAGGCCTTCGTGAAGGAGAGCAAGGAGCTTTTGGCCTTCAAGGGTCTTAACAAGGAAAACGAAAAGGCCAATATTGAATTCACCCGCACCGTTACCCTCTTCCGCATAATGGTCATGCTCTTCGTGGAGAGTGTTATCTGCGTAATTTTGGGCTACGGCGGCTATCTTGTGTGGAAGGGCAGCTTCAACGCAGGTCAGCTGGTGGAGTTCATCGGCTATTTCACCACCATAGTTTGGCCCATCATGGCCGTCAGCGAGCTTATTGACCTCACAAGCCGCGGCAAGGCCAGCCTTGGCCGCATCAGCGAGCTGCTGGACGCCAAGGTGGACGTTTGCGACAGAGAGGATGTGGCAAATCTCACTTCCCCCAAGGGTGAAATCGAGTTTCGCGGCCTCAGCTTCCGCTACCCCGACGGAGAATACGATGTGCTCAAGGATGTGTCCTTCACCATCAATGCCGGCGAGAATGTGGGCATAGTTGGCAAAACCGGCTGCGGCAAAACCACCATAGTTGACCTTATTCTTCGCACCTATAATGTGCCCGACGGCAGCATTTACATAGACGGCAAGGATGTAAACTCTCTTTCCATCCGCTCTGTCCGCGATGCCTGCGCCTATGTGCCTCAGGATAACTTCCTCTTCTCCGATACCATTGAAAATAATATTGCCTTCGGCGTGGATGCCCATGAGCCCGATGGCGTCCGCTATGCCGCCGCCATGGCCGATGTGGATGAGAATATAAGCGCCTTCTCCGAAGGCTACGCCACTGTGCTGGGCGAGAGAGGCGTAACCGTTTCCGGCGGACAAAAGCAGCGCATCAGCATAGCCCGCGCCCTTATGCGCGATAGCGCCATACTCATTTTGGATGACTCGGTCTCCGCCGTTGACACCAAGACGGAGCGGGCAATTTTGGCCAACCTCCGGGCCACAAGAGCGGGCAAAACCACAATTTTGATTGCCCACCGCATCTCCACCATTGAAAATATGGATAAGATAATCTTCATTGAAGATGGCTGCGTGGAGGCCATAGGCTCCCATGCTGAGCTTTATGCTTCCTGCAGCGCCTACCGCAAGATGGTTGAGCTTCAGCGCCTTGAAGAGGAAGGAGGGGACGAGATATGAACGAATACCTCCCCATTCTCATAATCGGCGCCATTATTGGCAGTTTCTCCCTTTTCTTCATCGTGGCCTTCGCCCTTGTGAAGAACAAAAAAGAGGATATGGGCTTCGACCGCAATATGCCCGACGGGGAAATTCTCCGCCGCCTTATGGTGTATGCCCGACCCTATTGGAAGAGCTTCGCCCTTGCTCTTTTCATCATGCTGGTCAGCGTGGTGTATGACATAGCCTCCCCCCTCATCATAGGCCGCATAGAGGAGCTTGTTAAAGAGCGTTTTGAGCTCAGCTACCTCTTCTCTCTCGTGGCGGTTTATGCAGGGCTTTTGCTTGTTGCCATGGTGAGCACCTATGCTCAGGCTATGATTTTGCAGAAAACAGGTCAGAAAATCCTCTCCGCCTTGCGCGAGGATCTCTTCGTGCATATCCAAAGCCTCAGCCATGACCAGCTAAACGGCATACCCGTGGGCAAGCTGGTCACCAGAGTGTGCAACGATACAAACGCCATTTCCATGATGTTTACCAATATTTTGGTCACTCTGGTGAAAAACATAATGGTAATTTTGGGCGTTTTGGCGGCCATGTTCGCCCTCAACTATGCCCTCACCCTGATGGTGCTGTGCTTTGTGCCCTTCGTTGTGCTCTTCACGGTTATCTTCCGCCTTTTCTCCCGTAAGGTGCATAGAAAGGTGAAAGACGGCACAACGGACATCAATACCTACCTTTCCGAAAACCTCTCCGGCATCAAAATCACCCAGATTTTCAACCGCGAGGATAGAAAGATGGGGGAATTTTTGGAAAAGAGCTATAAGCTGCAAAAGGCCAAGCAGAACCAGATTTTTGTTTTCGGCATATTCAGACCCATGGTCTATATGCTCTATGTTTCCAGCATACTCTGCCTTTTGTATCTTGGCGGCCGAGGCTATATCAAGGATGCAAGCTTCCTTGGCCAGACCATTGAAAGCTGGGTAATAGTCAGCTTTTATATGTATGTGAATAAGTTCTTCAACCCCATCCAAACCCTCGCCGAGCAGTTCAACACCCTGCAATCGGCCTTCGCCAGCGCGGAAAAGATTTTCACGGTCTTTGACATGGAGCCTCAGCTTCGTGATGAGCCCGACGCCATAGAGCTTGAGACCATCCGCGGCGAAATTGAATTTAAGGACGTTTGGTTTGCCTATAAAGAGGGCGAATGGGTGCTCAAGGGCGTCTCCTTCCATGTTGACCCCCGCCAGACCGTGGCCTTCGTTGGGGCAACGGGCAGCGGCAAAACCACAATTTTGTCCCTTATCTGCCGAAATTATGATATTCAGAAGGGTCAAATCCTCATCGACGGCATAGACATACGGAAAATCAAGATTTCCTCCCTCCGCCGCCATTTTGGTCAGATGCTTCAGGATGTTTTCCTTTTCTCCGGCACTATACGCAGCAATATTCTTTTGCGTATGGAGGATGTGGATGATGAGTCCGTGTTGGAGGCCTGCCGCTATGTGAACGCGGATAAGTTCATAGACCGCCTCGAAAAGGGCTTGGATGAGCCCGTCCGCGAGAGAGGCAACAACTTCTCCGCAGGCCAGCGCCAGCTATTGAGCTTCGCCCGCACCATAGTCCACCGCCCCTCCGTTATGATTTTGGACGAGGCCACCGCCAATATAGACACGGAAACGGAGCTGCTGATTCAGGATTCCCTTGAGAAGATGAGAAATATAGGCACCATGCTTATAGTTGCCCACCGCCTGAGCACCATTCAGCACGCGGATAATATTATCCTCCTCAGCCACGGCGAGATAATAGAGCAGGGCAGCCATCAGGAGCTTCTGCGCCTGAAGGGCAGATACCACCAGCTCTATACCCTGCAATATAATAAAATGCAGCTTGAACAAAGCTGAGAAAATAAGCCCGGATTCCCATAATCCGGGCTTTACCTTTTAAGACCTTCTCCCTTCCGGAGAAGAGGGTGCTCCCCAAGGGAGCGGACGAGCAATGCTCGCCCCTACGATTCGGGACGTCGAGGACGCCGTCCCCTACAAAAGAGCTCCGCCGATTCTGTCATACCGACCTAAGCATTAGCGAGTGGAGCGTATCTCAATTCGGGTCGTCGGGGACGCCGACCCCTACGGCTGCGCGGAAAACCAAGATTTCACCTTTAAAGGCCCCCTTGCAAATGGGGGCTTTAAACCTTGGCAGAAGCCA
>JAFYUG010000185.1 GCA_017558545.1 Oscillospiraceae bacterium
CGTAGGGGCGAACTGTGTTCGCCCGCTTTTATTGCAATCTCTCATCCGTCTGCCCTTCGGGCAGCCACCTTCCCCAAGGGAAGATTTTGAGCGCATAATTTTAGTGTCCCTCGTCATTGCGAGGAGCGATAGCGACGTGGCAATCCGTACCCTTAAACCAAAAAATCCCACAAAGTTGGGCGGGTGCGCATAGGGATTTATACGGTTTTGAATAAATCCTTTTCCCCGCATCTTCCTTCGTCTCTTTTGAAATACACAAAGTATTTCTGCAAAAGCCGAAGCTTAAGCAAGAAAAAATCTTTTATTCAAAACTGCAAAGCACTCCAAAGTAATAGATTTTTCTGAAAGACAAATAAAGAAGCCATGGCAAGGCTGTCGCCTGCCATGGCTTCTTTCTGAAGTATTGCGGAAAAAGATACACTTTGGAGCGTATAAATCCCTAGGTGCAACCGCCCTTGGTGGGGTTTTTGTATATATTCACTTATTGGGCATTAGTAGCATCAGCCTGCAGGATTTCTCCCGTTTGGGCATCTATATAGAGAAAATAGTAACCATCCAGTTCTCCCATTTCAAGCGCGCAATCAACGAGCCACACCGGAGCACCATTATGAACTATCTTCGTGGCTTTTATATAATTAATATCTTCCTGTTCCGCTTTCAGATGATCTATTGCTATTTCCTCGGCGCGAGGCCTCTCCACAATATACTCAAAATTATCCTTAATGATATTGTGTGTAGCGAAGGCATAAACCAGCCTTCCATCTGCCGAAAAAGAAAATGAAAGCATATTTAATCTGATGTCATCTTCATATTCCTCTGCGCTGCATCGATGGGCTTCCAAACGGCTGCCGGGTTCGCCCCACTCAATAGTCATGCCGTCAATATTTATCCAAGGGAAAATCTCTCTTGTGAGCGTTTTCACTCTTTCATCGTCCACGGAGCCGGCCTCTTCGGAAATTTGCATTTCACTGTTGGCGTTAAGGCTCAGGATGCCTTTTTCGTCTATGTTGTAGTAATAGGTATAGCTTTCGTCCTGATAGATATACACCCGAAGAGTATCCACCCGCTCCATCTCGCCCAAAAAATTCAGTTTGCCCTCAGATATGCTTAGCTTCTTAATTTGCCTATATGGCTCCCTTGCATCGGAGGGGAGAGAATCTCGGGCACAGGAAGAGAAAAGCAGAACAATCAAAAGAGCTGCTGACATAATACCACATAACTTTTTCATCCTTAGTTCCCCTTCCTATTAATACTCCCAATCGGGCTTATTGCGTTTCTTGCCAAAGAGACTCTTTTTCTCCTCCCGGCCTAGCTTGACGCGCTCCGGCTCTGACTTGATATATTGCCACTGCGTCGGCTGCGTTGCCTGCTCCTTGTCGTCCTTTTTCTGCTGCCCTCTTCGTATAATATCGCCGATAGGCTCAGGGTCCGGAACCTCCGGAGGTATATAAGGCTCAACAAAATCCTCACTTTGAGCAATTATTTCAAAGTTCAGCGGTTCTAAAACCATTTTTACCGCAAAAGCAAGCTCGTCCTCGTGTCCCCAGTTGAATCCAAACAAATTTTCAATTTCTCCTGCGCACACGGCATCAACGATTATTTCCTCTCCGTCCACTGTGAGCAAAATGCTCAAGCTAAGACTGAAATCTCTTCCACCATAGTTTTCAAAAATAATAAGCTCCGTATCGCCTCTTATAATATGCTCCTCAAGGTGCGTTCCATGCTTTAGCTCCGGGATTTTTTCCCGCAAAAGTTCTGAAATGCCGGAAAGCGTGCCCTTGCCTTTGAAGCTTATTCTGGCCATAGTACCGCTCCTTTCCGCAAAGAATAAACTATCCTATAAATAAATTCTATACCTTCCACAAGGGTTAATGTCAATAGGTAAATGGAAAATATGGTTAAGACAATCCCTCAGTCACGCATTCGCGTGCCAGCTCCCTTTACACAAGGGAGCCTTTAAAAG
>JAFYUG010000186.1 GCA_017558545.1 Oscillospiraceae bacterium
ATTGGCCTTGGTGATGGCGGGAACAATGCAGGCAATGTAGTCGGCGTTGAAGATGGTGGGAACGGTGAGGGTCAGGGCGTTTTTGGGAACGAGGTCGATGTGGGCAAAGCAGCCGTCGTTAACCTGCTGCTGTCTGCACTTTTCGTCCAGATCTACGCACTTAACGGTCTTGGGATCGTTGAAGTCGGCAACATGGGGATCGTTGAAAGCGATGTGGCCGTTTTCGCCGATACCGATGCAGGCGATATCAAGGGGATACTTCTCCAGCAGAGCGGTGTAACGGGCGCACTCAGCTTCGATATCCTCGGCGTTGCCGTTGAGGTAGGAAACGGTGCGGAAGTTAACCTTGCCGAAAATGGCGTTGCGGAGGAAGTTGCCAAAGCCCTGAGGAGCATCGGCAGCCAGATTTACATACTCGTCCATGTGCAGAGCGTTGATTCTCTCCCAGGGAATATCCTTGCAGGCAACGAGGCTGGCGAGAACGTCATTCTGAGAGGGAGCGGCGGCGAAGAGCATGTTGATGGTCTCCTTGGTTTCCAGCAGCTCCATAATCTTGTCGTGAACGGCCTTTGCTGCGGCGTCGCCCATTTCGGCGCGGGTTTCAAAGGCGCAAACTTTGAGTTTGTCAACAGTGAAGTTTTTAATCATGATATCCTCCGAATTATTTCTTCTCAAGCTGAGCATAGAGCAGTTCTATGATGAGAATGAGGTTTCTGATAATGTGATAGGGGTCTTTTACGGGCAGAGCAACAACCTTTTCGGCAGCCTTGCCGTCGCGCTCGCGAATCTGCTTCCATTCGCGGATTTCGGGGTCGGTGTTGGGGAAGGTTTCGTAGGTATAATCGAAAACCTTGTCATGCCAAGCCTTGAACTCTTCGTTGCCGGACTCAAAATAGCATCTGAGGGTGGAATAAAGAGCTTCGGAATGGAGCCACCAGAGCTTATCGCCCCAGCCGGAAAGCTGCTGGGACATGGGCTCGTCCTCGAGGCCGCTGTTATCTCCGGTGGGCATACCGCCGGTGAGAGAAGCGTAGTGGAGTATACCGCCGAGCTCCTGATCCCAGCCGGTCTCAAGAGCCTTGAGAGCAACCTTGTGGACGAAGGGACGGCGAGCTTCCCACTGGGGGCAATCCATAACGTCGATGGCGTCAAGATGGAACCATACGTCTTCAATGGTGTGGCCGGGGTTGATGTGCATACCCAGCTTCTTGCTGAAGAACTTGTTGTCGGCGGTGATAATCTCGCGGAGGAGATAGTTCTCGTCAACGAAATGGTCAAGAACGTCGGCGCTGTAACCGGCCATCTGAGCCTTGACGGTTTCGGCATAGTCTGCTTCCAGTTTAAGTGCGGCGAAGTATACGTCGCGGGCAACGGAGCACATAATCATGGGAATGCCGTGGGAGCGGAACTGCTTGCTGAGAGGATAGGGCAGGCTCTGGAAGTCGTTGCGGGCAATTCTGTCAACAACGGACTCATAAAGGCGCTTTGCAAAGGCGTAAGCTTCCATGTCGCCGGTGATTTCGGCGTACTTGGCAAGACCTGCAACAACGAAGCAGTCTGCGGAAACGCTCATGTCAAGTCTGTCAAAGCCGTCAACATACTTGGGAGTGCCGTCGGCCTCCATGAGGAATACGCAGCGCCAATCGTCTTCGCCCATAAGGCAGTAGCGCATGAGGAAGTCGGCGCCGTGCTTTGCAAGAGCAAGGAAATTGGCTCTCTCAGCGGCGGAGAAGATGGGAGCTTCCATGCTGGCCAGCTTGGAGAAGAACCAAACGAAACGGCCCTGACTCCAGGTGTACTTATCGCGGCTGATGAGGTTTTCACCGCTGTTGTCGAAGCAGTTTACAAAACCGCCGTTTTCGGTGTCAACGCAGCGGGGAAGCCAAAAATGGAGAAACTTATTGGTAAGCTCGTTCTCATAAAAACCGGCAAGAAGCCTAAGTTCGTTTTTAGTCATAGTTAAGCCTCCAAAGATTTAGGTTGCCAAGCCGAAGAGTTTGGGAACGATGAGAGAGATTTCGGGAACGTATGCGAAGAGGAAAAGCAGGATGAACATGGGGATATAGAAAGGCAGGAAGCCTTTTATCGATTGTTCAACGCTTATTCCGCCTATCTTACATCCCAAAAATAGCGACGAGCCAACGGGGGGAGTGCAAAGACCGATGGCGAATGCGAATACCAGAACAACGCCGAAGTGGTAGGGGTTCATGCCGATGGTGCCAACTGCGATGGGATAGAGAATGGGAGTTGCAACGAAGATGAGAACGCCCATATCCATGAAGCAGCCAAGGAAGATCATGAGAGCCAGCATGATGAGGATGATGACGTTGGGGTTGGTGGAAATGCCAAGAACCATTTCGCTGAGGAGTCTGGGAACCTGCAGATAGCTCATAACATAGCTGAAGGCGTTGCAGCAGGCGATAATGGCCAGGGACATGGACATGATGGGAACGGAAGAGAAGAATGCGCCGATGAACTGCTTAACAGTGAGGGAGTGGTAAAGGAAAACGGAAACCAGCAGAGCGTAGACGCAGGCGATAGCGGCGGACTCGGTGGCGGAGCAGATGCCGCAGGTGGTGCAGATAATGATGATGAAAATTGCCATCAGACCTGCAATAGCTTCGAAGATGATCTTCAGCTTCTTGCCCTTGGTGTCAACCTGGCTGATGGGGTAGTTGCGCTTCTTGGCAACAATAAGAGCGGGAATAGCAAGGCCGATGGTCAGCAGAATACCGGGCAGATAGCCGCAGATGAGCAGGGTGCTGATGGAAAGGCCGCTGGCGGATGCAACCGCATAGAAGAGCATATTCTGGCTGGGGGGTATCATAACGCCTTCCAGAGAGGAAGTAACGGTAACGGCAACGGAATAGTCGGCGTCATAGCCCTCGTCCTTCATGGCGGGGATGAGCATGGAGCCGATGGAAGAAACGTCGGCAGTGGAGCTGCCGGAAATGCCGCCGAAGAGCATGGAAACAACGATGTTAACAACTGCAGTACCGCCGCGAATACGTCCAACGAGAACGTCGCAAAGGCGCATGAGTTTATTGGTAACACCGCCGTCGCACATAAACTGAGCCATTATGATGAAGAAGGGCGCAGCAATGATGACGAAGTTCTGCATGCTGGTGACAACCTTCATGAAGATGTTGGTGAGAGGAATGTCAAGATACATGGCAGCGGCAACAGCGGAAATGCCGAGGGAGAATGCAACGGGTATGCGCAGGCACATCAAAAGAATAAGGCCGAGGAAGAGAATAAGAATGCCTATTGTTGTTTCATTCATTTTTCAGTAGCCTCGCTTTCTTTGGTTTCGGGTTTGAGGAGAAATACCTTCAGAACATTGATAATGCAGAAGATAACTGCAATGATGGAAATGGTGATCTGGAATATGTATACAAGACCCTGGGACCAGCCGGTTGCAGCAAGCTGTTTGCTGGCCTTAACGGCGTAGATCTTGAAACCATAATTGGTCATAAGAAGGAAGAATGCGCCGATGAGAACATGACGGAGAACGTCGAGGGCGCGCTGAGCAAAGGGAGGAAGCTTGTCATAAAGGAATGTGAGTGCAATATGCTCGTCGCCGTAAATATCAACAGAAATGCACAGGAAACCAACCAGAACAAGGAGAACGAGGGTTACCTCTTCGCTCCATATCAGAGGGTTATTGAATACATAGCGCATTACAACAGCCAAAACGCATATTATGAGCATCACAAAAAGTACGAAGGCGGCAAGTGCACGCTCGGCGAAAACAACCTTCTTGAAAAAGCTGTCTATTTTCTTCATTTAGCCAAATACTCCTTGTTTAGATTTTAAATAGTGAGGGCATGGGAATGCCCTCACTATTTAAATGGTATAGCTTAGTTATAAATTACTTGAGCAGGTCGATGTACTGCTGGAGCTCGGGATACTCGTCATAAACGGTAGCGCAAGCGGTCTGGAACTCAGCAACGTCAACCTCGATGATGGTGCAGCCTGCAGCCTCAACAGCGGCGCGAGCTTCTGCGTTCTTTTCAGCAACGACGGTGCGCTGATACTGAGAAGCATCGGCAGCAGCCTTCATAACAGCATCCTGATGCTCAGCGCTGAGAGAATTCCAGGTAGCTTCGCTCATAATGAAGACGGAGGGGCCCATGGTGTGCATGTCGAGAGAGTAGTAGGGAGCAACTTCATAGTGGCCGGAGGTGTAGTAGGAAACGAAGTCGTTCTCTGCGCCGTCAACGATCTTGGTGTCGATAGCGGAGTAAACTTCAGCGTAAGCAATGGGGGTAGCGTTTGCACCGAGAGCGGTGAACATAGCGATGGTTACGGGGTCGTCCTGAGCGCGGATCTTCATGCCGGCCATGTCAGCAACGCCGTTGATGGGCTTCTCGGAGGTGTAGAAAGAACGGGCGCCGGAGAAGAAGTAGGTGAGGTTGATGATGCCGGTCTCGTCCTTGAGAGTAGCAGCAAGAGCCTGACCGAACTCACCGTCGTATGCAGCGCACATCTCTTCGAAGTTGGAGAAGAGGTAGGGGAGAGTGGTTACCTTGTAAGCAGAGCAGGTGGGAGCAATGTTACCGATGCGGGCAACGTCGAGAGTGCCGAGCTGGATCTGGTCAGCAACGGAAAGCTCGTCGCCAAGAACGCCGTTGTTGATAACTTCAACAACAACTTCGCCGCCGGTGTACTCTTTTACGAGCTCAGCGAACTTCTGGTCACCCATAACGTTGGGGGTGCCGTCAGCCTGGTTGTCAGCGAGTCTGAGGGTGATGACGTCAGCGGGAGCAGCGGGAGCTGCAGGATCAGCAGGAGCTGCAGGATCAGCGGGAGCTGCGGGAGCTTCGGTCTTGCCGCAGGCTGCGAACAGGCAGCAGCACATTACTACGGCGAGGAGCAGTGCGATGATTTTCTTCATTTTTTTCCTCCTAAAATTTTTCTTGTAAAAAACCTCTGTTTTTCACAATGATTGTATTAACAAAATTCTGGAGTGAATTTCGTTCTTTTATATAGTACCACAATATGAACAATATGTAAATCAATATCCTATTAAGAAGACTATCAAAAAATGTTGGACGTTTATTGTGGATTATGACAGTTATGATCAAAAACCGCTGTGCGGGCGGTATAATTAAGCCAATGCGGAGCGAAATTCGCAGGATGAACGCTGTTATAAGAAAATCTCACTTCTTTCGAAGTGAGATTAGTTTACTTATATATAGTGATGTATGCCCTCGCGGGCAAGTGATGTAGTGCAATCGCACAGTGATGTATTGCGCCGTTGGCGCAAGGTGATGTGATGTGTTCCTTCTCACGCGCCGCAGCGCACATCACTGCCGAAGGCAACATCACGCACGAAGTGCGCATCACGTTCCGCTTGAGGAACACATCGTTCCAAAAACAAAAAAGCAGTCCATTGGACTGCTTTCGTTTTTGGTTGCGCATGTCCGGATTTGAACCGACGACCTCCGGGTTATCCCTGCGGGCCGCCTTGCCGCATTTACCGTTTCCGTCCCGGCATTAAAGCCGGGCCGCAAACGGTGCGGCTGCGGAAAAAGCGGCTTTGCTGCATCTGCCCCCGGCAGCGCAAAGCCGCTTTTCCCAACGAGCTGCGCTCGTTGGAGCATAACCCGGCGGTCATCGCTCCATATCAAGCTCCATAACGAAAAAGAACAGCCCACCAATGGTGGACTGTTCTTTATGGTTGCGGGGGCCGGATTTGAACCGACGACCTCCGGGTTATGAGCCCGACGAGCTACCGAACTGCTCTACCCCGCGATATAGCGCTCACTTGGAGCTTGAATATAATATCACAAGCGACACCATAAGTCAAGCCCCAATTTTAAATTTTTAATCGTGAATATTCAACACTTTGCGCCACTGGGCATTATTGGTGCCAAGCACCACAAAATCATCGCCAACGAGAATGGGGCAGGTGATGTGCTCCGCTGCGGCGGCGATGATATAGGCCTTTGTGAAGCCCTCGGCCAGAGCCATCTGGTTATTGAGCAGCAGCATACGCAGGCTGAAACGTCTGGGCATAATGAAATACTTAAGACCAAGGCGGCCTTTATCGGACCATTCCAAAAGCTCGTTGGCGTCGGGAGGCTGGGTGTTCATATCCCTCTCCTCGTAAATAACGCCGTGCTTATCAAGCCATGCCTTGACCATCATGCATTCCTTGCAATCGGGTCTATACAAAAATACCATATAAATTCCTCGCTTAAGAAATAAGGGACGGGTTATTTACCCGTCCCTTTTAATGGTTTTGGAATCAGTCGTCTTCTTCCTCGTCGTCCTCGTCGAACTCGAACTCCAGCATTTCGCCGCAGTTGGGGCACTGGATAGCGCCAAGGTTTACGACATCTTCGTCAACGGTGATGGTGTTTTCGCAGGCGGGGCAGGTAACCTCGAAGAAAAGGGGCTCCTCGTCCTCATCCCAATCCTCATCCCAATCCTCATCATCGTCGTCATAGTCTTCTTCGTCCTCATCCTCGTCTTCGAAGAGATAATCTTCAACGTCGGAGAGGTCGTCGCTGATGGCGTCAACATCTTCGCCCAGATCGTAGAGATCGCCTTCCAGCTCCTCGATGTCGAGAGCGATATCGCTGAGAATGTCAGCCATAACGGTGAAAAGCTTTCCTTCGTTGCTGTCGCGGTCGATGTTCATGCCTTCCATGAGACCCTTCAGGTAAGCGACTTTTTCGGCAGTGGTCATGATATAAACCTCCTGTTACAGAAGAATTTTAGGTTTTTAAGAGCTTGATTACTTCTTGGCTCTGGACAGATACTCACCGGTACGGGTGTCGATCTGGATAACTTCACCGATTTCGATGAAGAGGGGAACCTTGATCTCAGCGCCGGTCTCAACGGTAGCGGGCTTGAGAGCGTTGGTAGCGGTGTTGCCGGCGAAACCGGGATCGGTGTCGGTAACTTCCAGCTCTACGAAGAAGGGAGGCTCAACGGAGAAGACCTTGCCCTTGTAAGAAAGAACGGTGCATTCCATCTCTTCCTTAACGAACTTGAAGTTGTCGCCAAGAACGGAGCCGTCAATGGGTTCCATGTCATAGGTCTGGGTGTCCATGAAGTAGTAGAGATCGCCATCGGTGTAGCTGTACTGCATGGTGCGGCGCTCGACGGTAGCCTCGTCGAACTTAGCAGAGGGGTTGAAAGAAGTTTCGGTAACAGCGCCGGTAATAACGTTTCTCATCTTGGTGCGAACGAAAGCAGCGCCCTTGCCGGGCTTAACATGCTGGAAGTCAACAACGACCATTACAGAGCCGTCGAGTTCAAAAGTGGTGCCTTTTCTGAAATCACCTGCAAGCATTTCGGATATCCTCCTGTATTTAAACTTTTTTTAATTTACTATAAATTAGCTAAACAATTTTACAATAAAATTCCTATAATTGCAAGGGGGGCAGACCCCTTAAGCTGATAAAAATCAATCAAACTGGCAAATATATGCAACTTTTCCGCTGTAAGTTGCGGGAATTACGGAGATGGGGTCGTTTCTCATGTCGTTATAAGTCCATGCGCCCAGTGCTGCGCGGTACCAAAGAAGGAGGTAATCTTCTCTTGTTCCGTCGGCATCTATGGCGGAAGGCTCGCCTGCATCCCAAATGGAGAAGCTCATGGGCTCACCGGTGACATTATACCAAAGTCCGTCTGCTCCGCGGTAAGAGCCAAGCCAAACGAAGCTTGCGCCCTTCTCTTCGGCCATGGCGATGATGGCGTCCAGTCTTTCCTGATTATCCACAACGGCAAGGTGGCCGCCCATGGCTTCGCAGTTGGCCTTGGCCTGCTCCCATGTTACATCGTCCACAAAGATGGTGAAGCGAGGCTCGGCGGGTTCTTCGGTGGGCTCTTCCTCGTCGGGGTCGGGAGTAATTTCCACATCGGGAGTTACTTCGGGGGCAACGGGAGGCTCAGACTCGGTGACGGGAGGTTCGGGAACAAACTCGAAATCATCGGGTTCGGAATTATCGCAGCCCTTCAAAAGGAGAATGAGGGCGATAACTATTATGATGGCGGCAACAAAGGGGAGAGCCCACTTGCGCTTGATGGGGGGCTTGCGGAAGCTCTTGGCGTCCATATTCTCGTCCACGGTGGTGCGGCGCTTGGGGGGCTTGGCCTGACGCTGGGGAGTGGTCTTTTCAAAGTTCTTGTCAACTTTGTAGTTGTGGGCGGCCTCAATCTCTTTGGGCTTCAAACGCAAAACGGGGGCAATGGCGGGGATGGATGCATCCTCGGGCAGAGCCTCCAAGGCTGCGCGGAAATCGGCGGGGGTGGAAAAGCGCTGGGATGCATCGAAGCGGGTGGCGCAAAGAATAACTTCCCCAAGCTCGCGGCAGGCGGAGCGGGGATAGCCCATTTCGGCGCCGCGCATACGTCTTTGCAGAGCGGATGCTCTCTCCTCGGGAGTGTTTGCGCCTTCCTCGCTGAAGAAGGGCAGCAAACCGCCGTTGAGAGCGGTGTAAAGAACAAGGCCTATGGAATAAACATCTCCGGCGGGGGTCAGCTCGCCCTTCCAAAACTGTTCGGGGGCTATGTACTCAAGAGCGTCGGGGCCCATTTCCTTGAGACCCTTGCTTTCGTGGGGGCCGATGAGGGCAACGTCGCCGTTGAAGCATATGTTGCCGGGCCAAATGCCGCCGTGGTAGGCGGAGCCGGACTCTTCCTCAACTCGGTAGCAAAGGGCAATGCCAAGGCTGATGGCCTCGGCGGGAGTGAGGGAGGCGAGATCCCTTGCAAGGCTGCGCTGGGGATCAAAAGTGAATTTGCTCATCTATGTCGATCCTTTCTGTGAACGGATTATCTATTTGCATACAAGGTCATTTTATCACAGCGGAAACGGACAAGTCAACATAATATCCTTGATTTGGCAATATGCTTGTAATTTTCCTTCCGCTGGATTAAAATAAAGTATAAACATAAATTGCTTCATATTAGCAACATTTAGGAGCGAAAATCATGGCAGAAGTGGTAATTATTGGCGGAGGAGCCTCCGGAATGGCTGCGGCAATAGCCGCCGCGGAAAGCGGAGAGCATCATGTCACCCTTATAGAGCGTCAGGCAAGAGTTGGCCGCAAGCTTCTCAGCACCGGCAATGGCCGCTGCAACCTGACAAATCTGGAACTGAAAATTGAAAATTTCCATGGGGAAAATCCCGCCTTTGCCCAGTATGCCCTCTCCCTTTGGAGCCCTGAGCGGGTGCTGGAATTTTTCGCCGAGCTTGGTCTTATGACCGTAACCGAATACGGCGGCAGAGTTTATCCCCTCTCCAACCAGGCCACCAGCGTGCTGGATGTGCTGCGCTTTGGCCTTGAAAAGCCCAATATCAGCCTTCTTGCAGGCACCGGCGTTGAATCTGTCCGCAAAAAGGGCAAGAGTTTCCACATAAGCTGGGAAGGCGGCAGCATGGAATGCGATAAGCTCATCGTTGCCTGCGGCGGCTGCGCCGGAAGCAAGCTTGGAGGAGTTATGGATGGCTACAATATCCTCAAAAGCCTTGGCCATAGCCGCACCTCTCTCTATCCCAGCCTTACCCAAATCCGCACCAAGCCCGAAATTCCAAGAAGCATGAAGGGCGTCAAAGTTCAGGCCGGCGTCAAGGCTGCCAAGGGCAAAAAGCTCCTTGCCGAGGGCAGCGGAGACCTGCTTTTTGCCGATAACGGCGTTTCCGGAACTGTTGTTTTCGAGCTTAGCCGCACCGTGGCCAAGGCAGGCGAAGGCTGCGCTCTGGATATAGACTTCTTTGAAAATATGGAAAAGGCCGCGGTGAAAAAATATCTTTTCGCCCGCAAGACAGCCCGCCCTATGGCTCCCGCCAGGGAGATTTTCTCCGGCGCCCTCCATTCCCGCGTGGGACTTGCCCTTTGCAAATATGTTGGAATAAACCCAGAAAGCCCCTGCGCTGAGCTTAGCCCCGCCATAATAGATGCTTTGGCCTCTGCCGCCAAGGCTCTGCGCCTTGAGGTAACGGGTGTTTCCGGCTTTGAAAGCGCTCAGGTAACTGCCGGCGGCATGGCCACGGCCGAATTCAACCCCAAGACCATGGAGAGCAAGATTGTCCCCTCCCTTTATGCCTGCGGCGAAGTGCTGGATATAGACGGCGACTGCGGCGGCTATAACCTTCAGTGGGCATGGGCCAGTGGGCTTTTGGCAGGAGGCAGTGTATGATAGAAATAGGAAACATTCGCCTTGGTCTTGATGATAAGGAAAAGCTCCTCTCCAAAAAGGCGGCAGCCGCCTTGGGGGTGGAGCCTTCCGCCATCAAAAAGGTAAAAATACTGAAAAAATCCCTTGATGCCCGCAGAAAAAGCGACATCAAAAAGCTCTATACCCTTGCCGTGGAGGTGGAGGGCAAGGAGGAAAAGATTATTGCCCGCGCCGGGAATAAAGGCGCAAAAGCTTATGAACCCCTTGTCTATACCATTCCCAAGGTCGAAAGTGACTGCCGAAGCGTGGTGGTGGGCTTTGGTCCCGGGGGAATGTTTGCCGCCCTTGCCCTTGCCGAGGCCGGTCTGCGCCCCATAGTTTTGGAAAGAGGCTGGGATGTGGACTCCCGCCACAAGGCCATAGAGCGCTTTTGGGAAACGGGGGAATTCTCCCCTCAGTGCAATGTCCAGTTCGGCGAAGGGGGAGCGGGAACTTTTTCCGACGGCAAGCTGAATACCGGCACCCATGATAAGCGCATAGCCTTTGTGCTGGAAACTCTCCACCGCTT
Organism: Oscillospiraceae bacterium; assembly: GCA_017558545.1. Lineage (GTDB taxonomy): Bacteria > Bacillota > Clostridia > Oscillospirales > Oscillospiraceae > SIG459. The sequence goes on from JAFYUG010000186.1 coordinate 10,706, forward strand.
TGGTGCACCCGAGGCTGTGACCTATTACGCCAAGCCCCATGTGGGCACAGATGTGCTCCGCAAGGTGGTTAAGAATATACGCGAGGAAATCATTGCCCTTGGAGGCGAGGTGCGCTTTGCCACCCGCTTTGTGGGCTTTGAAGAGGAAAATGGCGCTCTCACCGCCATAAAGGCAGAGGGCGAGAATGGGGAATATACCATCCCCTGCCATAGCGCAATTTTGGCTCTTGGTCACAGCGCCAGAGACAGCTTTGAATATCTCCACTCCAAAGGCCTTGCCATGGAGCGCAAGAGCTTTTCCATGGGCGTTCGCATAGAGCATAAGCAAGCCGCCGTGGGCTATGCCCAGTATGGCGAGAGCTATAAAAAACTCCCCGCCGCCGACTATAAGCTCAACTGCCGCTTCGAAGAAGGGGATAGCGCTTATACCTTCTGTATGTGCCCCGGTGGCTATGTTGTGGCCGCCGCCGGAGAAGAGGGTGGCGTTGTCACCAACGGCATGAGCTATTCAGGCCGCGCCGGAGAAAACGCCAATGCCGCATTGCTTGTGAGCCTCACGCCCGAGGACTTCCCGGGAGAAGGTGTGCTGGCCGGCATGTACTGGCAGAGAGAAATTGAGCAAAGAGCCTATAACTATGGCGGCGGCAACTATCTTGCCCCTGCTCAAAAGGTGGGCGATTTTCTTGCCCATAGACCCAGCGAGGGCCCGGGAGAAGTCAAGCCCACTTACCGACCCGGTGTGATCTGGGGCGATATCCGGGATGTGCTGCCGAAAAAAATCTGCCATACTCTTGAAAAGGCCATACCCGAGCTGGGTAAAAAACTCAGCTTTTTCAATAGCGCCGATGCTGTCTTGACCGCTCCCGAAACCCGCTCCAGTTCCCCTGTGCGCTTGCTTCGCGGGGAGAATTTGGAGTCTTTATCCGTGAAGGGCATCTATCCCTGCGGCGAGGGCGCAGGCTATGCGGGAGGAATAACTTCCGCTGCCGTGGACGGATTGAGAGTGGCGGAAATGGTGATAAAAGCTTCCAATTCTGCCAAACAAGCTTGAAAAAAGCTCTTTAATATGCTATGATACATTAGATTTAGCATGTTGTTTCATCTCGTAATACGAGTAAAATATAAGGAGCAAAAAAATGAGAAAAAGTTTTATATGCCTTGTTGTTGTGCTTGCAATGGCTCTCGGCCTTTGCGTTCCTGCCGCGGCTGCTTATGAGAAAACCGTAAGCATAAACCACCGCGCTATAAAAATAGTCCTCAACGATGAACTTATTGTCCCCTGCGATGGCGAGGGAAAGACCGTTGAGCCCTTTATCATGACCGAAACCGGCACCACCTATCTGCCTCTGCGCGCCATTGCTCAGGCTTTGGGTCTTTATGTTGATTGGGATGACGCCACCAACACCGTTAAGCTCATCAGCGGCGGCCGTGTAAAAACCGGCGAGGGCAAGAGCGGCGAAACCGTTGGCACCAGCAATGTTAAGGTTACCTATAGAAATATAAGGATATTCCTTGATGGCGAGGAGCTTAACCTTGTAAACCGCGACGGCGTTAAGGTTGAACCCTTCATCCTCAACTCCAACTCCAGCGTTTACCTGCCTCTGCGTATTATAGGCGAGGCATTGGGTCTGCCTGTTCATTGGAGCGGCGATATCTCCACCGCATACCTCAACTGCTCCAACGATACCGTTGCCAACAGAAATGTTGAGCGCGTAACTCTCTCCGCCAACGATGCTCGCGGCCGCGTAGGCGATTATCTCCGCCTTGAGGCCTATGTGGAGCCTGCAAGCGCCGTTAATAAGACCATCACCTGGACTTCCACCGATAATGATATTGTCCGCGTTAATGCCGAGGGCATGGTTGTGCTTCATGGCAAGGGCGTTGCCGAAATCGTGGCCACCTCCGAAAACGGCAAAAGTGCAAGATGCAAGATTGTTGTCCGCGGCGATGCCAAGGAAGATCCCTTCATTGATGAGCTTGGTTATAGCTATAGCGAGATAAAATATCTCGTTGACAGCGCTGACGCAGCTGCAAAGAGCCTCGTTAATGCTTTGTCCTCCATTGACAAGGCTGAAAACGCAAGCTCCATGGGCGTTATCCATGCCGCCGCAGCCATCAGCCATGTGGAAAAGGCTGCTGACCAGCTTTCCACCGCTCTTGCAATTACCAAAAACGGACTTCCCCTCAAGCTCAGTGAGGGCAAATATGCTACCGTTGCAGACCTTGTGGAAGCCGCTCAGAGTCCTCTCAATGAGGTTATAAATCTCAAGGTTGGCAACGAAAACATGAAGCCTGTGCTGGCTATGCTCACCGATGCCATAGTTGCAGCCCAGCCCATTGTTTCCGATTTCCAGAAGGCCTCCTCCGATGTTCTTGTCCTTTTCGAAGACCTTCTTGAGGATGAAGAGGATGAGGAAACCGAAGATGACGGTAAGCTCGAGATGGGCGATGTCATCATTGATAAGGACGGCATTAAGGTCACCGCTGTTGAATTTAAGAACGATGTTGACCTTGGCGATCTGGCCGATTACTTCTCCCAGCTTCAGCTGAAGGTTGAGAATAATTCCGGTAAGACTCTGCTGTTTGTTGCCCAGAGACTTTATGTTGACGGAAAAGAAATGGCAGTAGATGGTGATAGAGAAGTCACCATGGCTCATGGCAAGAGCTAATTGATAAATCTTAAAATTGCTAATACCGGACTTGAAAGCGCGGGAATTGAAGAAATAAATGAAATTGACTTGACTCTCGCCTTCTTCGACCCCAGCGCCGGTATGGCC
>JAFYUG010000187.1 GCA_017558545.1 Oscillospiraceae bacterium
AAGCAGTATTTTCTTCATGCCTTTACCTCCTTTTATCTTCACTTGCTCATGATGGATTTATGTTTTGAAATCTCGGAAATGAGTTTATCGTAATCGCGGTAATTCGCCGTAACAACACATCGTCTCCCATCCGCAAAAATAAGCTCAAGAGCCTTTTGCCTGTAGGATAGATATGTGGAAATAAGATAGACCTTGCTAAGCTGCGAATAAGTGTATCGCCGCTTTTTAAGTGCCGTTTTCACTTCTATGGTGTTTCCCTCAATTGTCAGCGCCCAGCCAAAGAAGCAAATTAAAATTGCAAATCCTATAAGAAAACTTATAAACGCGGAAATGAAGCAGAGGGAAATAGTGGCGGGAGAAAGAAGCTTTATTTCGCTCAGACAATGAATCAGAATTACTAAGCCGTAGGCAAAGCCGAACATAGCGATGATGGAGAAAATAATTATGTGAGATAAAGGCTGCTTCACACAAATTTTCTTTGCCGTTTTCATAAATATGCCTCTCCCTTGCCAGGTGGCCAAAGGCTGAAAAATACCTTTGCCGATACATACAATAAGCGCATTTTATAACTAAGCTATATTATCATATTTTGCCCTAAAAGGGAAGAACGGATTTGCGACAGTTCACGAATTTATTGCAAGATATTTTAGTTTTGATGCTTGATATTTTGAGAATAATGGTGTATAATACCCTAGCTTGCCGGTGTGATGGAATGGTAGACGTGCTTGACTCAAAATCAAGTGTCCTCTGGACGTGGGGGTTCGAGTCCCCCCACCGGCACCAAAAAAGACCCTTTGTCAATTAGACAAAGGGTCTTTTTTGAACTACGTGTGCCGCAGGCACGCTTCCGAGGAGATATATATGCAGGAATTTCTTCACGGCATATTTGTGTTTGCCGCTTATCTTATCCCTGCGGCAATTATCATGCTTCTGGTGAGAAAATTCATCAAAATTCCAGATGAGCTATTTCGCAAAATACTCCACTTCATTTTGCTTGGAGCTTATATCCCCCTTGTATTTGCTTTTGCAGAATGGTGGATGGCCGCAATATTTGCCGCCGCGCTTATTGTTGTTTTGTTTCCCGCTCTGTCCATTGCGGAAAAAATCCCCATGTTTTCTGCTTTCGTGAATGAGCGCAAAAAAGGGGAGTTCAAAAGCAGCATGGTTTTGGCTGTTGGCATGATGGTTTTCAGTGTGTGCGTATGCTGGGGCATTTTCGCCGATAAAATGCTTACCTTGGCCTGCGTATATGCCTGGGGTGTTGGCGATGCCTTTGCCGCCTTGGCGGGCAAGCGCTTTGGAAAACACAAAATCAATCTGCCCCTCGCCGATAAGAAGAAAAGCTGGGAAGGTACGGCGGCTATGATTCTTTCCTCTTTCCTCTCCGTTGCCATAGTCCTTGCTTTCCGAGGCGGACTTGGAATTGGGGAAGTTATCGTAGTCTCTCTTTTGGTTGCCGCCGTCAGCAGCTATGTGGAGCTTGTTACCAAGGGCGGCTACGATACCCTCACCTGTCCCATTGCGGCCATGGCGGTTATTATTCCCCTTGTGAATATAATGGGAGGCTAAGACTATGGCAGCTAAGAAAAAAGCCAAATCCGGCTCCGGAACTCTGCTCCTCTCCGTGCTCATGAGCGCACCCGGACCCCTTGTGGTGGGTCTTGGACTTTTAGCTGGGCGTAGCTCCACCCAGATTGCGGACTTCGTCCGCAGAAGCGCCGAGCTTTTGGCCATAATAGTTTCCTTTGTGGTGTTTCGTGTAACCAATGGCGAGAAAAGCTTCACCGAGGAAGCCAAAAAAGCCCTTGAGCGCAAAAGCAATGCCTTTGTGGGGGCTATGATGTGCCTTGGCGGCGCATTCATGGTTTTGCTGGCCTTCATATCCGAAACTGAGGATAAGGGCAACGTTATCCCCGGCCTTGCCATTGCGGTGCTGGGCGTTATTGCCAACACCGCCTTCTGGATTAAGTATACTCGCCTCAACAAGGCTGAGCCAAACGCCATATTGTTTGTCCAGTCCCGCCTTTATAGAGCAAAAAGCTTGGTGGACTCATGCGTTACCATTGCTCTGCTCAGCGTAGTAATTGCGCCCGCTTCCAATGTGTCCTATTGGCTGGATTTCATAGGCTCACTCATTGTTGCAGTATACCTCATCTATTGCGGCGTTCATACCATGTGGGAAAATTTGAAGAAGAAAAATTGATAAAAAAGCCTTGTCTTGCAGTCTTGCGGACAGGGCTTTTTGTTTTTGAGAATTATCTTAACAAATTCCTTATTGCCTTGAAAATGGCATTGGCTTATAATTAATTATCAATTTAGTTCAACTTTAATCCATTTTATCGCTTTTGCCCAAGTTTTGGAGGACACATTATGCTTACTTACCGCGCGGGAATAGATATAGGCTCCACCACCGTTAAGCTGGTTTTGATAGACTCTCAGGGCGAGATGGTCTATGGCCAGTACAGACGCCATAGAGCCAACACTCAGGAGGCCCTTCGCGGTCTTTTGCAGGAGGTTAAAGAGCGCTTTGGCAACTGCGTTCTGGAAATAAAGATAACCGGCTCCGGCTCTATTAACCTCAGCAAGGCTTTGAACATAGAGTTTTGCCAGGAGGTTGTGGCGGTGGCCGATGCCTTGCAGCATATTGCTCCCCAAACCGATGTTGCCATAGAGCTGGGCGGCGAGGACGCCAAGATAATATACTTCCGCGGCGGACTTGAAGAGCGCATGAACGGCGTTTGCGCCGGCGGCACAGGCTCTTTCATAGACCAGATGGCAGCGCTTTTGCAAACCGATGCCCAAGGACTCAATACCGCTGCTGCGGACTATAAGGAAATCTACCCCATAGCCGCCCGATGCGGCGTTTTTGCCAAGAGCGATATTCAGCCCCTTATTAATGACGGCGCCTCCACTGCCGACTTGGCAGCCTCCATTTTCCAAGCCGTTGTAAACCAGACCATATCCGGCCTTGCCTGCGGCAAGCCCATTCGCGGCTGCGTGGCATTTTTGGGCGGCCCTCTCCACTTCCTGCCTGAGCTTAAAAAGGCCTTTGTCCGCACCTTGAAGCTCAGCGAGGAAAATATTGTAGACCCCGAAAATTCCCACCTTTTTGCAGCCTTGGGTGTGGCGCTGAGTGCCGGTGAGAAAAATGCTTTGGAGCTTGATAGCATTCTTGAAAAGCTCCAAGGCGGCATCGCCATGGATTTTGAGCTTAAAAGACTTCCCAAACTCTTTGAAAACAAAGAAGAGTACGAAAGCTTCTGCCTTCGCCATAGCAAGGCTCGTGTGCCCAGAGGGGATATTGCCTCCTACCGAGGCAAGTGCTTTTTAGGTGTGGACGCAGGCTCCACCACAACAAAGCTTGCCCTCATAGGTGAAGAAGGCCAGCTTCTTTATTCCTTCTATTCCTCCAACAAGGGCAACCCCATAGAAACTGCCAAACGCGCCCTTGGAGAAATTGCGGCCATTTTGCCCGAAGGCGTGACCATTGCCCGCGCCTGCTCCACGGGCTACGGCGAAGAGCTTCTCAAGGCCGCCTTCGGCCTTGATGACGGTGAAGTGGAAACCATAGCCCACACCACCGCCGCAGCATTTTTCGACCCCGCCGTGGACTGCGTTCTGGACATAGGCGGTCAGGACATGAAGTGCAT
>JAFYUG010000188.1 GCA_017558545.1 Oscillospiraceae bacterium
GATAATGGCAGGGGGAGCCTCGTAGCCGCCCAGACGGTAGTCATTGCCGGGGCCTGCAACGGAGAAGCGGAGCAAATCCTGATATTCGTCAACGGCCTTGATAACGGCGCAAATCATGGTGAGGAAGCGGGCGTTTTCAATGGGGGTGGAGCCGGGGGCAAAGAGGTTGATGCCGGTATCGGTGCCAAGACCCCAGTTGTTGTGCTTGCCGGAGCCGTTAACGCCGTCAAAGGGCTTCTCGTGGAGAAGGCAGGTGAGGTTGTGGCGACGGGCAACCTTTTTCATAACCTCCATGGTTATCTGGTTGTGGTCAACGGCAATGTTGCACTTGCAGTAAATGGGAGCCAGCTCGTGCTGAGCGGGAGCGGCCTCGTTATGCTCGGTTTTTGCCAGAATGCCCAGCTTCCAAAGCTCTTCGTTAAGCTCCTTCATAAAGGCGGCAATGCGGATTTTGATGGAGCCATAGTAGTGGTCATCAAGCTCCTGACCCTTGGGGGGGCGTGCGCCAAGAAGGGTGCGGCCTGTGTATATAAGGTCCTTGCGCTTATCGTAGCGGTCGTGGTCGATGAGGAAATATTCCTGCTCAAGGCCAACGGTGGGGATAACTCTCTCGCACTCGGTTCCGAAAAGGCGCAGCAGACGCATGGCCTGAGTGTTCAGAGCCTCCATACTGCGGAGGAGGGGAGTTTTCTTGTCCAGCGCATGTCCGCCATAGGAGCAGAATGCGGTGGGGATGCAGAGAACGCCGTCCTTTATAAAGGCATAGCTGGTAGGGTCCCATGCGGTGTAGCCTCTGGCCTCGAAAGTGGCGCGAAGACCGCCGGAGGGGAAGGAGGAACCGTCTGCCTCGCCCTTGATAAGCTCCTTTCCGGAAAACTCCATGATAACGCCGCCGTTTCCGTCGGGAGAGATGAAGCTATCATGCTTTTCTGCGGTGTAGCCGGTGTGGGGCTGGAACCAGTGGGTGTAATGGGTGGCGCCGTGGTGCACAGCCCATTCCTTCATGCCGTTGGCAACGGCGTTGGCTATATCGAGGTTCAAAGGTGCGCCGGATACAATGGCGCGCTTAAGCTCATTAAATACCTCTTCGGAGAGGTACTTGCTCATGGCCTTTTCGTTGAATGCGAGGCTGCCAAAAATTTCAGGTAGATTTTTCATTTATTTCATCTCCGAAAAAGTAAGAATCAAAGAGGATTTTTCTTCATAAGTGCAAAGCGGCGGGGATATTTCCTGGGGGTGGGGGAAACCTTGCGGATAACAACCATGTTGTGGCGTAAGTCTGTTCCGGGAACGGCGTATTCATAAACTTGCTCCAATTTGCCGCCGAGAATGGAAATGGCCTTTTTGGCCTCGTCTATCTCTTCTCCTGCGGCAGGGCCTTTAAGGGCAAGGAAGGTGCCTCCAACTTTAACATAGGGCAGGCAAAATTCGCAGAGCATACTCAGCCTTGCAACGGCGCGGCTTACGGCATAGTCGAAGCTCTCACGCATTTCACCGGGCTCCTCAGCGCGTCCGTGGACAAATTCTATACCATCCAAACCTGCTTCGGCGGCAACATCCTGCAAAAAGCGAATGCGCTTATCGAGGCTGTCCAAGAGGGTGAGGGAAATGGAGTTTTCCATTATCTTCAAGGGCATACCGGGAAAACCTGCTCCGGTTCCAACATCTATGACCTTCTTGCCCGCCATGTTCTCAATAAGCAGGGGAGCGGAAGAATCGAGAAAATGCAGCCTTGCGCAATCCTCTTCTCCGGAAATAGCGGTGAGGTTCATAACCTTGTTGCGCTCTTCCAAAAGCTCATAGTAAGCGCGGAAATTCTTTATGGAATTTTCCTGAGGCTTAAGACCCATGGTTTCAAAGCCTTCTTGCAGTATTTTTTCAAGCATAATGAACTCCAAAATATACCAAAATTAAGAAAAAATGTAGGATAAGCAAAAACTTGCCTATCCTACATATTAACACATTATTATTGCTTAAATCAAGCGTAGAAGTAGTGTTCTCCTATACTCATTCTAAAAATTCTGCATGAATCAAACCATGCGGAAGAGGAAATTTCAGGATTGAGGAAGAAAAGGCTGTCGCCAACGGTGTTGCAGCCTTCAAGACAAAGCTTGGCGGCTATAATGGCTCTCTCCGAGGGGGCGGAATAAATCATTCCGTTATCCACAACGCTGAACTGTCCCTGCTGGAAAATAACCTCATAAACGCTATCGGGGAAGGAGGGAGTGTTGACGCGGTTAAGGACAACATTGCCAACGCCTATCATGCCGGCAAGGGGCTGGTTGCCGCTTTCGGCATAGATAACGCGGCTGAGCCAATAGAGGTCTTCGCTATTATAAAAAGTTTCTCCGTTTTCTATGGAGCTGCCTTCGCGGTAATTAAGGCGGATGACCAGCCCCTCATCCCTGCTTGCAACACTGAGGGAAACGCCCAGAGCAGCGGCTATAGGTCTGATAGGAACATAAACAGCTCCCTCTATGTTGTATACTCCGCCGCTGAGGTATAGGTAGCGGCTATTGATTGAAAGATAGTGCTGCGCCAAATCAAGCTTGAGGTCGAGATTTTCCGATGCAACTGTCAGAGTGCCTTCATCGCTGTCCCAATAGAGAGAACAGTTTTGCCCCAGTATGCTCTCGCAAAACTCGTCAATGGAAACATAGCTTGTTCCGCCGGACATAAGAGCATTGCTCATAAATCTGCCATTGAGATAAACGGGAACTTCTTCAAAGCCTGCGGGGGTGGCGGTATTAATGTTTGCCCCTTCAAGAAAAATGCCGGAAACAGATAAGCACATAGTCAGCATTATTGCGGCGGTACAGATAAGGGCACATAGGGTCTTAAGCTTCTTGCTCATAACTATACTCCTTTGAATGATAAAAATGCACAAATAAAAGCTAATGCTTTTGTAAGATAATTATATTCTCGGGAGTATTTTCAAATCAAGGGAAATTATGCACAAAATGCACAA
>JAFYUG010000189.1 GCA_017558545.1 Oscillospiraceae bacterium
GGGGCTGGCGTCCTCGACAGCCCGCTATGCAGGGACAGCGGGCTGAGGGCAGCCCGCCCTACGACAAATCCAGAACTTTTGCACCATCGTAGGGCGCGACGACCTCGGCGCGCCGCTGTGGCAATCCGTACTCCCCTTGGCTCCCCCTCCGGCCAAAAAATATATTGACAAACATGACTACATGTTGTAGACTAAAATTAGACTACAAAATGTAGACATACAGAAAGGAGGACTAATCAATGAAAGAACTTCATCTTAGCCCAACAGAAAGCCGTTTTGCGGATATTATATGGGAAGAAAAGGGTATCTCCTCCGGTGAGCTTGCCAAAAAGGCCGAGGAAGCGCTTGGCTGGAAGCGCACCACATCCTATACTGTCCTCAAACGCCTTTGCGATAGAGGCATATTTGAAAATAAAGACGGCGAGGTAACTCCTCTCATATCCAGAGAGGATTTCTACGCCATGCAGAGTGAAAAGGTGGTTGAAGAAAGCTTTTCCGGCTCTCTCCCCGCCTTTGTGGCAGCCTTCGCAGGGCGCAAAAAGCTTAGCGACAAGGAGATTGACGAGCTTCAGCGGCTTATAGACGGCATGAGGGGTTGAAGCTATGACCACCATCTTTGAAAACATTCTCTACATGAGCGCCGTGGCCGCTGTGGCCATAGTCATAATACTGGCGCTTAGACTTGTGCTTAAAAAAGCTCCCAAGGTCATAAGCTATGCACTTTGGGTAATTGTGCTCATAAGACTTCTTTGCCCCTTCTCCTTGGAAAGCGCTCTGAGTATCGTCCCTGCAAAGCTCTCCGAGCCCGCCTTTGCCGAGAAACTCAGCGAAGAGCCTGACTTTTCTGCTGCCCAGCTCTATTCCCATGAAGAGGGATTTCAAAACGCAGTTGATGGTGGAGCGCAGGTTTATACCGATGATAATGGCGAGAGCTATGTGAATGTAGGCGCTCCCTCTGCCATTATAAAAAATGAGGCTGCCTTGAAAATGAGCCTCATGGATGTTCTTGCCTGTGTTTGGCTTTGCGGCGCCCTCATTATGCTTGCTTGGGGAATAATCAGCTTTATTCGCCTTAAGCTAAGCCTTAATAAAGTCAGCTGGGCCGGAGCTAATGTTTACACCGCGGAAAATATAACCACACCCTTTGTGCTGGGCTTCATTTCCCCGAAAATATATATGCCTTCCACCCTTGAGGAGAAGGAATGGAGCTATATTCTTCGCCATGAGCGCTGCCATATTCGCCGGGGCGACCACTATATAAGAGCCTTGGCCTTTCTGGCTCTTTGCATCCATTGGTTTAATCCTCTTGTGTGGCTGGCCTTCATTCTCAGCGGCAGGGATATGGAAATGAGCTGCGATGAAGCGGTAATTCGCTCCATGGGCCTTGAGCTGAGGGCGGATTATGCAGGCTCTCTTCTCTCTCTGGCCACCGGCCACCGCCATATATCCGCAACTCCTCTGGCCTTCGGTGAGAGCAGCCCCAAGGGCAGAATTAAAAACCTTGCAAATTGGAAAAAGCCCAGCCTTTGGATTGTTATTGCGGCTATTATCGTTTGCGCTGCGGCTGCCCTTTGCCTGCTGACAGACCCAGCGGGGAAAAAACCGAAGGAAGAGGCCTATTGCATAGATGCCATGACGGAGCTTATGGTGAGAGAAAATCTCCACTTTGAATACAAAATATATAATGACGGTATTCTTCGCAGCGATTTCCCGCAAATTGAGGCTTGGTTTGATGGAGAGGACTGGCTCTTTGTCAGCACGTCCGATGCGCCCTCCAACAAATATACGCTCAACATTTTGCAAAAAGCTAAGGTGCAATATGTGCTCAGCGACAATAATAATGGTACGCGAGACCTTCTTGGCCCCTTCACGGATGGTGAATATGATACCTACGGAAAAACGCTCCTTGAAAGCTTCCTTTCCCATGAGGTGGAATTTGCCAATAAAATTGAGAGCGAAAATGGCGCGGAATATTCCTTCAATGTGATTCTGATGGGAGAGAAAACAGAAAACTACCAGCGCTATTATTTCGACAAGGAAGGAAATCTAACCGAAGTTCGCTTTGAGGCTGAAAATGCAGAAGTTGAAATTGACGGCCAAGCCGTGGATGTTGACCAAACAGTTGTAATAAGCTTCTCCGATGTCGGCGCTGATAAGTGCAGGGAGAAAATAAACAATGCCTACGAAATTATAATGGCGGAGGCGGATGGAAGCGACTTTGATGATTATCAGGAAGGGCAAAACTCCGAAATCGAGGCAACAGTTGAGGAATTCTTAAACGCCTATTTTGATGTCACTTTCCTATATGGGAATAAGGATTTTACGCAGTATACTATCGCGGCGGTGGATAATTTGCCTGCTGACAGAAGTTTTGATTTAGGCTCCAAAACCGTAACGGTGGATGAGCTTATGGAAAATATTGAGTATTTGCGGGAAAAGGCTCAGTATTGGAAAAATGCCCGAAGCGGTCAGGGTATATTGAGGGATGGCTTTGAAACATCCTTTAATTTCGAAAGTATTGAGGAAAAGGACGCTTATGCCTTTGTGAAGCTCAGTGCAGGCTGTTCCTTCTATTATGAGGGGCAGTCAGGACTCAGCGGCATGGGACATAGTTTCGAGATCGAGCTTCTTCGCATAGATTCCGTATGGTATATAATTGACGTTTATGAACTCAATGACTGGTACGATGCCGAAAACAAGGGCAGAAGCCATGATGAGCAAAGTGACAATGCCCCGCCGGAAGGAATGTCCGGCGAGCTGATTTACCCCATGGCAATCCCCTTTGGTAAGAGTGCAGAGCTTGATCTGGATGGCGACGGCATCAAGGAAGAGGTTTGCCAAACTCTCAACAAGGAAGGCTACCGCATAGAAAGCTTCACCATAAACGGCGTGGAGTATATAGACCTTGTTGCAGGCATTGCAGACACGGAAGGTTTGGGTATTCTATCAAATGCAAGAGTCGATAGCTGGTATATTGCCGATGTGCTCACCTCTGACCAAAATCTTGAATTAATGATATTTGACGGAGGCCCCAGCGGCGACCCCGCTACAATGTTTTTCGATTATGTTGGCGGCGAACTTATATATCTTGGCTATGTTCCCGCCTATGTGAACGAAATAGCCTTTACCGGTGACGGCTATTTCACCGCGAATGCAAGGCTTGATGTGTTCCAAACATGGTTCGCTGCGCATAAATGGAGCATATTTGGGGAAAACCGAAGCATAAAAGAAGAGCCGCTGGTCTTTTATTATGTGGACTTCCGTTTCAAGGACTATGTGATAGGCGAAGAATACTTCCCAAGCTCGGAAACAAGCACACTCCTTCGGGATGTTAAGGTGTTTGCGGAAATGGACACGGAAAGCGAGCTCAGACTTCTTATGAAGGGCGAGGAGATAAGAATCCTTGGCACAGATAACAAGGAATGGGTGCTTATAGAAAGCGGAAATGAGCGCTATTATATTCATATAAAGGGCACGTCCATAGAAGTACCCGGCGGGGAATTTATACCTGCATGGGAAATACTCCATGGCCTGCATTATTACGACTAAAAAAAGAAAAAATCCCGAATTCATCCGAATTCGGGATTTTCCGTTTAAAGGCTCCCCTTGTCAGGGGAGCTGTCAGCCTTCAGGCTGACTGAGGGGTAGTTTTCTCTCCCTCCGTCAAAAATCTAAGATTTTTGCCACCTCCCTCGTCAGAGGGAGGCTTGGGTGCGGCGCAAAACCGTTTTATAAGCGCCTGACTTTCCTCGGGGGTAAAAAATTTCCTTAGCCAATAAGTCTCTTGGCGCCTACATACATATTGTCGTAGTAGCCAACGAGGGAGCTTATCATGACGCAGCCGCCGCCGGAGGAGGCGTGGATAAACTGGCCATCGCCAATGTAGATGCCCACATGGGTGATGGAGTTGCGGCCATAGCCAAAGCAGATAACATCGCCCGCTTTCAGCTCGCTGCGGTCAACATGAACGCCGTCATAATAATACATATCCTGAGCCACACGATACATGCTGTAACCATGCAGGGCGTAGACATACATTACAAGACCGCTGCAATCGAAACCGTAGGGGCTTGTGCCGGCCCATACATAGGGTACGCCCATATATTCCTTGGCGCTGGCAACGATGGCGGCGCCGCGGGAATCATAGTTGGAGGTAAGGGTGTTGGAAGCGGAGGAGCAGACAATATAGTCGCTGTGGATGTAGCCCACAATGCCGGCCTTGGTGCTTACTCTTACCCATTCGCCGCTGATACCCAAAACGGTGAAGGTGGCGCCGGTGTTATAATATCCCAGCACCTTGGCGCTGAGCTCGGGGCCGGAGCGCATTCGAACGCTCATGCCGCGAACTGTGCCGGTGGTGCCAAACTTAGTGTCGGCGGTGAGGGCATAGTCCACATAGTCGGAGTGGACAAAGCCTTCGGTGCCGTCATAAATAACGTCATACCAATCTCCCTTGCTGCCGGTGACCACCAGATAGCTGCCATTATAGATGACGGCTTTAACGGCGGACTCCGTGTTAGGTTCGCTTCTCAGATTCAGCGCATCGGCGGTAACGGTGGCATTACCCTGCTCGGGTGCGGCAGCCAGACAAGGTGCGGCAAGAATGCTGAGCGCGAGAGTGGCGGAAACGGCGCAGCGGAGGATTTTCTTTAACATAAATAGCTCCGTGTGATTAAAATTTTACTGCTTGAGGGCTCTTTCAAGCCATACAGAGGCAACATCCATAGCGGCGTAGAGGCTATCCTTCTCGCTCTTCTTCACAACGCGGTCGCGGCTCTTGATTTCGGGATCGGTGAGCTGAAGCTGAACGGAAACCTTGCTTGCAACGTCCATATCCTTGACCTTCTTGGTTTCAAGAATCTGGAGCATAATGATGTATTTGTCGGTCATGCTGCCGTAATAGATGAGGTTATCTTTTCTGCGAAGGGGACGGCCCTTGTATTCAAGCTTAACGGACTTAGCCATAGTAATATCACTCCATTATAATAATTAAAAATTGTAACCGAATTGTAACACATTAGGCGTATTATGTCAACAAAGTTGAGGTAGATTTTAAGAAAATAGTACCTATCCCCTTTGGGGAGAGGTCAGAGGGGAACTGATTGCCACAGAGCCAGCCCTTTCAGTCAGCTTCGCTGACAGCTCCCCCAGAGGGGGAGCCAAGTACTCGCAATGACTATATTTTATCATTGCAGCTTGTAGGGGCGGCAATCTGCCGCCCGCTTTAAGACGCCCGGAAAAGATGCATAGAAAAAGCCCAAAGCGATTTTCGCTTCGGGCTTTGGTATATTGGCAATAAATCAGATGATTCCCAGGGGAACCAAAACAAGCAGCAGTATGATATTCAGGCACACCATGCCGCCAACGAGCTTAATCTGCTTTTTCTGAGGCAGGTCATAAATGAGATAAGCGCCAACGAAGAAGGGAATATAGGTGGTGATCCAAACGGGAATTGCACCCCACCAGGGATAAACCCAAATGAAGGCGGGAGTCCAGGCAAGGAAAATTTCAACAACGGAGCAGAAAAGAGCCATGGCAATGCCGAAGAACCAGCGGTTATTCATGCCGAGAACCTTGAGATTCTTATCCTCGGGCAGCAGCTTGCAGCTGAAACCGGCAACAGAGAACATAAGGCTCAGCTCGGCGCCAACGCCAACGAGAAGGATAAAGGCGCTGCTTTCTGCGGAAACTGTCCAAAGGGCGTAGCCGGAGAAATGGGCAATCACCGCGTTGGCAATCTCATAGAGCCAATGAATGGAGTAAAGACCCACGGCGCAAAATACTGCGCGGAAGTTTTTCTTGCTGATTTCCTGCCAATAGACGCAGAGAACAAGGGCAAAAATGGGGAGAAGATACCATTGGAAGTTGGAGGGATCGCGGACAGCCTTCATGGCGGCTTCCGCTGCGGGGGCAAAGGACCAATCGCCAAATAACATGATTTTTTACCTCCTTTGAATTGGATAAAACCATCTTACCATATATTTCTTCCAATCACAAGGGAGCTTTTCTTGACAAGTGCACCGAGGAAAGTTAAAATTCCATAGAGTGAATAAAAAAGGAACAAGTGATAATGAGCAAGAAAATAGTATTTTTTGATATAGACGGCACTATTATGGACTTTCGGGGCACTATTCCCCCTTCCGCCATCGAAGCCATAAACGCCGCAAGAAAAAATGGCATATTCTGCGCCGTGAACACCGGAAGACCCTATACCCATATTGAGCCCGCAATAATAGATATTGGCTTTGACGGCTATATATGCTCCTGCGGCCAGTATCTTGTGGTGGACGGCCAGGCGGTTTTCAGAGCGGAAACGGATAGAGAGCTTTGCCGCGAGATAGTGGAGAGAGCCTATGCCTGCCGTCTGGATGCCTACTATGAGGCCGAGGAAGGTATGCGCCAGAAGCTTTGCCATGAGCCGGATACCGGCATGCGCCTATATCTTGAACGCATGATTGAGCGGGGCTTTGAGGTTTGGCATGATCCCCTTGAGGAGGAATTTATTTTCGATAAGTTCTGCATATGGGCAAGGGAGGATAGCCTTCTTGCCCCCTTTGCCGAGTTTGCCTCCCGCTATTATACCCTCATAGACCGGGGCGGCGGTATGTATGAATGCATACTGAAGGGTTATAGCAAGGAAACGGGCCTCCATGCTCTTCGGGAGCGCTTGGGCGCCGAGGTGGAAAACTGCTACGCCATTGGAGACTCTGCCAACGACCTTCCCATGCTGAAGGCCGTGAAGCATGGCATTGCTATGGGTGAAGCCCCCGAAAATGTAAAAAATGCCGTTGAATATGTAACCGCCCCTCTTTTGGAGGATGGCCTTGCCAAGGCCATGAAGCATTACGGTTTGTGCTGAAAAAAATAAAAATTGGGGTGTCCGAAAGGACACCCCAACACCTTAATTATAACAGATTTAAATGGCTAAAGTCAAACAAAAAAGTGCCTCCAAATGCAGATTTTCCACTTGTTACAAGTTTGGCAATGCAATTTCGGTTAATATCCCAACTTGAAAAATACCCCCCTGAATGCTATATTATAGTCAGAAAGGGTGATACCCAATGTACAACTAAGTTGAAATGACTCAGAAGTTTCAGCTGGGTCTATCCTAAGAAAGAGAGGTTAAAATGATGTTAGATAATAAGAATTCAGAGAACTAAGCCTTGACTTGAGCGACAATGCGAGGGTCAAGGCTTAGTTCGTTTTAAAGGCAAAATGCCATGTATGAGTGTGTATAAAAAAGTTATCCCAGCCCGAAGGCTGGGATTTTGTGCTTTTAAATGGAGTTTTAGCCCTCGGGGAAGCCGGGGCCCATGTAGCAGAAGAACATGGTGAGCTTCATGCCGTCCACACTCTCCATAAGGTCGGAACGGAGAGTTTCGGGGCAGGGGAAGGGATATTTCATTCTCTTGAGTACATTATTGGTGATAAGTCCGCTGCCGTGGATTTCCTTGCCGCGGAGTATGCAGTAAACAAGGGCTGCGCCTGCTGCGTCTGTGGGGATAAGGCCGGGGAAACCGGGCATCTTGATAGCGTTGGCAACGGCCTCGGGGTCATCCACGGACTCGGAGTTGATAACGCCAACGCCGCCGGGAGCAAGGCAGAAAACATTAACGCCGGTGCCCTTAAGCTCGTTGGCAAGACTCATGGTGGCGGAGGTGGCCGCGGCCTTGCCTGCGGTGTAGATGCTGCCGCCAATCATGGGGGGCATATAGTTAAACTGGGTGGTGGAGTATATAACAGTGCCCATACCGCGCTCGACCATGTCGGGAACAAAGGCATTGACGGTCATGAGCACAGCTCTTGCGGAGATGGCATAGCTGCGGTCAAGCTCTTCGACGCTGGCGCCCAAAATCGGGCCGTTGAGGGAGAGATCCATGGCGTTGTTGATGAGTATGTCCACGCGGCCAAAACGCTCCAGAACCTCGTTTTTGAGGCGAGCAATATCCTCGGGGGAGCTTACGTCGGCGGCGAAGAAGGCGGCGGCGCCTTCGCCCTCGTCGGCGTTGATTTCTGCTGCTGCGGCCTCGCCGCGGACGGCGTTGCGGCCAACTATGGCAACCTTGGCTCCTGCCCAGGCGAGGGACTGGGCGTAGCCTCTGCCCACATTGCTGGTGGCGCCGGTTACGAGGGCGACCTGACCTGCAAGGCAGCCCTTTTCAAGGCCGGTATAGGAAAGATCAAACATATAGCTTTATCTCCTTTATCAGAGTTTATTTTCTGTGCGGCTAATAAGGTCATTCTGGCAATCCAGACTAAGCTCGTTGAAATAGGCGCTGTAGCCTGCTATGCGAACAACAAGGTCGCGGTATTCTTCGGGGGTGATCTGAGCCTTGCGAAGAGTTTCCGAGGAAACAATGTTATATTGCACCTCCATGCCGCCCATGGCCATATAGCTTTGGGTGAGGGCGCGGAGCTTGGCGGTGCCGTCCTCGCCGCTGAGGGCGGAGGGGTGGATGCGGATGTTAAGGGCAAGGCCGTTCATCAGTTTGGAATGGTCGAAGCAAAGGGCGCTTTTCAGCACGGCGGTGGGGCCCAGCTTATCCCTTCCCTGAGCGGGGGAGGCGGCATCGGCGATGGGCAGACCTGCCTTGCGTCCGTCGGGAGTTGCCCAAGTGGTGTAACCCTGAGCAACATGGCTGGCGGCGGAATAAAGTCCGCCCTTGAAAATCTTGCTGCGGGGGCCGGAACACTCACGGCAAATATCCAGATAGGCCTCAACAAGCCAGCGCATTTCGCTGTCGGCATATTCGTCGCCGTTGCCGTAATGGGGCACTTCGCTGAGAATTTGCTGGCGCAGCATCTCGTGGCCTTCCCAGTTGGCCATGTATGCGTCATAAAGCTCCCTAAGAGTGCAAAGACCCTTGTCGAAGCACATATACTTAATGGTGGTGAAAGAGTCGGCCACGGTGGCGAGACCCACGGCGGTGGAGCCGAAGGAATTATACTTAGCGCCGCCGCGAACAACGTCCAAGCCCTTTTCCATGCAGCCTTCCATGGATATGGAGAGTATGGGATGGGTATCATAGTGCATAAAAAGCTTTTCCACGTAGTTTTGCAGGCTGACCTGAGCCTTCAAAACATAGTCGGCGGTCTTTTTCCATGCGTTTCTCACCTCGTCCATGGTCTTCATCTCATAGAGATGACCGAAGGCCACGGGGCAGCGGGCACCGTTATGGGGGTTGATGCCGTTGTTGAGAGCAATGTCCAGTATGGTGCCATACTGGGTGTAGCCCTCGGGGGGCGTTGTGCCGTTGCCTGCGGCGTAGTCATTGCCGGAGCCGGTTATCTCCTGACAGCCTATAAGGGCGTAGTCACGGGCATCACGGAGAGAGAAGCCCAGTTCACGAACAATGCCGGGGATGATAACATCATCGTTTTGGAAAAGGGGCAGGCCGCCAACAAGGCGATTAACTGCAAAAGCGCACTCCCAAAGCTTTTCGGGGGTGTTTTTGTGTATGCGCAGGGAAACGGTGGGGTCATGGAGGCTGAGACGGCCCAAGGTCTCCAGGGTCATATAGGTTACGACGTTGCTGGCGTCCTCGCCGGTATCGGGATCAACGCCGCCTATGGTGGTGTGGAGATAGGTGTTGCCTATGCCTATGATGGCGGTGAGAGGGCCAACGCCGCCGTTATAGAAGCTGTTAATCTTCATGAAGAAGCAGTCTGTGATCTCCTGAGCCTCGTCCATGGTGATGCTGCCTTCTTCAAGCTGAGCGCGAAGATAGGGCCATGTGTACTGGTCAAAGCGGCCAAAGGAGCCTATATCCGTAATGCCGGACATGGAGACCATCATCATGTATAAAAGGGTGGACTGGCAGGCCTGACGGAAGGTGGAAGCGGGCTTTTCGGAAATGTGGTAAAGATCGGCGGCCATGCTCTCAAGCTCGGCCTTGCGGAGAGGCTCCTCGCAGTCCTTTGCGGCGGCAAGGCAGGTATCGCCATAGCGGCGAAGGAGGATGCTTGCGCCTTCGCAAACTATAACCACGCTCTCATAGAAAATGGCCTTGTCCACATCGTCGCCCATAAGGGCGTTCTTGTGCTCATTAAGCCATGCCTTGGCCTCATCGGCAATGGATGCATATCCGCGTGAGAGAATTTTGGCATAGCCGGGGGTGGAGTGGCCTGCGGGCATCATAACA
>JAFYUG010000190.1 GCA_017558545.1 Oscillospiraceae bacterium
CCCTTATCCCCCAGTCACCTTCGGTGACAGCCCCCTTGCAAAGGGGGCCTTTAAATTACCGCCTTTAAAGGCTCTCCTCAAGGGGAAGGCTATTTCACCTCATATTCCGTGTTTGCTTGCGGTGTCGAACAAGATGGTGACAGGGCCATCGTTGATGCTCTCCACCTTCATTTCCGCGCCGAAGATGCCGGTTTCAACCTTAAATCCCCGCTCACGGCAAAGGCTGATGACCATTTCGTAGAGGGGAATGGCCTTTTCGGGTCTGGCGGCCTCGGTGAAGCCGGGGCGGCGGGAGCGGCAATCGGCGAAGAGGGTGAACTGGCTGATTATGAGTATCTCGGCACCTGCGTCCGAGGGATTTACATTCATCTTACCGGCCTCGTCGTGGAATATACGCAGGCCGCAAATTTTGTCGGCAATTTTTCTGGCCTCGGCCTCGGTATCGTCGGTGTGGACGCCCAAAAGTACCAAAAAACCCTTGCCTATTGCGCCGTTGACCTTGCCGTCAATGGTGACAGAGGCAGAATCAACGCGGGTGAGTACAGCACGCATTTGACAATAATTTCTCCTTTCATATCTCTCGCGAAGCGAATATCGAATTGCCGATAAGGGCATATATTTGCCCTTATTGGCAATATTTCGAATGCGTCAGCATATATCGAGCGCGTGAGCGCATATCGACAAATAAGTCGATATTTTTTCCTTCGGAAAAATCGATATTTGCCCAAAAGGGCAATCGATATATTGACATGAATGTCAATTCGATATGTTTTCTCCGAAAACACGCTTTTAATAACCTTCCCTTGGGGGAAGGTGGCTGGCCGTAAGGCCAGACGGATGAGGGACGCAATTGCAAAAGGTATAAGATATTTTTCCCTCATCAGTCACGCATTCGCGTGCCAGCTTCCCCCGGGGGAAGCTCTGTAAGGAATTTATTTCTTATATTCCCGTTCAGTTATTACTTCTCGTGACACTGGTCACGCTTCGGACAGAGCTGAGTCTATTGATAATCACCTTCAGCTCGGCGAGGTCCTTAACCTCAACGGTGAGATTGGCGCTGGCCATGCCGTCGCCCAGATCGCGGGCATTGAGGGAGCGGACCTTTGCATTGAGAGTGTTGAGCACAGTTGCAATATCCATAATAAGACCGCTGCGGTCACGGGAGGCAATCTGCAGGTTGGTCACATAGCCCTCGGCAATATCCTCCGCCCAGCTTACATCTATCCAGCGGCCTGTCTCCGTATCGGGGTTCAGGCGGTCGGAAATATGGTTTTTGCAATCGCTGCGGTGGATGCTGACGCCGTAGCCGCGGGTGATGAAGCCCACAATGTCATCCCCGGGGACGGGGGTGCAGCAGCGGGCAAACTTAACAAGGCAGTTATCCAAGCCGGAAACAATGACGCCCTGAATGGCCTTCTGAGGCTTGGATTGCTTATTTCGGCGCTCGGCGGCATCGTTGAGCTTATCCAAAGCGCTCTTGGCGCCGGAAACCTTCTGACTCTTGATAAGGTCATCGCGTATGCGGTTGACGGTCTTGGTGGCGGTGACGCCGCCGTAGCCTATGGCCGCATAGAGGTCATCAATGCCTGCAAAGGAGAGCTTTTTCAGCAGGGGAGCCACAACATCGGCCTCGTTGGCCTCGGCAAGAGTGATGCCGTTGCGGCGCATTTCCGCGTCAAACATTTCCTTGCCGCGGACTATATTTTCCTCCCGGCGCTCTTTCTTGAACCACTGCTTTATCTTGGTTCGGGCAGAGCCGGAGCGGGCAATATTCAGCCAGTCGCGGCTGGGGCCGGAAGAGGCCTTGGAGGTGAGAATTTCCACAATATCGCCGTTATGGAGCTTATGGTCAAAGGGCACAATTCGTCCGTTGACCTTGGCGCCCACCATGCGGTTGCCCACGGCGGAGTGGATATTATAGGCAAAATCTATGGGGGTTGCGTTGGCAGGGAGGTTTATAACGTCGCCCTTGGGGGAGAAAACGAAAACCTCGTCGGCAAACATATCTATCTGCAGGTCGGTGAAAAAGTCGCTGGCTTCGCTGGACTGCTGGTTTTCCAGAAGTCTGCGTACCCATGCAAACTTCTCCTCGTCACCCTCGCGGACGCCGCTTTCGCCGGACTTATACTTCCAGTGGGCGGCAATGCCGTACTCGGCGGCTCTGTGCATATCCCAGGTGCGGATCTGCACCTCGAAGGGAATACCCTCAGAGCCGATAACGGTGGTATGAACGCTCTGATAGCCGTTGGGCTTGGGAGTGGACACATAGTCCTTGAAGCGGCCGGGTATGGGCTTGAACATATCGTGTATCTGACCGAGAACGTTGTAGCACTCGCTGAGGTCATCAACGATTACGCGCAGAGCGCAAAGGTCGAAAATCTCCTTCAGCTCCAGCTTTTGGGTATACATCTTGCGGTAGATACTGTGAACGTGCTTGAGGCGGTAGTTTATGGTGCACTCAATGCCCCATTCCTTCAGCCTGTCCTTGATTTTGTTGCACATATCCTGCATGAACTTCTCAAGGATGGGTCTGCGGTTATCTATGGTGCTCATGATGGACTGGTAGGCGGCGGGGTCAAGATAGAGGAGGGAGAGGTCCTCAAGCTCCCACTTAACGGCCTGCATACCAAGGCGGTGGGCAATGGGTGCGTAAATCTGCATGGTCTCCAAGGACTTGCTGCGCTGTTTTTCAGGCTTTTGATACTCCATGGTGCGCATATTGTGCAATCGGTCGGCCAGCTTGATGAGGATAACGCGGATGTCGCGGCTCATGGCCATGAGCATCTTGCGCATATTCTCCATCTGCTCATCCTCTTTGTTGGAGAAGTTGACACGGGTGAGCTTGGTAACGCCGTCCACTATCTCCGCAACGGACTTGCCGAAAAGGCGGCTGATCTCCTCGGTGGTGACGGAGGTGTCCTCCACAACATCGTGCAAAAGGGCGGAAACGATGGAGTCTTCGTCCAGACCCATGTCCACCACTATGATGGCGGCGGCAATGGGGTGGGTGATGTAGGGAGAGCCGTCCTTGCGAAGCTGACCCACATGGCTGCTTGCCGCCAGTTCAAAGGCGGAGCGGATGCGGCCAAGGTCAACGTTCATGCCTGCCTCTTTTATTCTCTTTTCAAGGCCCTGGTAACATTTCTCCACGGCTTCATCAAATATGGGCATTAGATAACGCTCTCCTTTCATTATTCTCTCGCGAAGCGAATATCGAATTGCCAATAAGGGCATATATTTGCCCTTATTGGCAATATTTCGAATGCGTCAGCATATATCGAGCGCGTAAGCGCATATCGACAAAGAAAGTCGATATTTTTTCCTTCGGAAAAATCGATATTTGCCCTAAAGGGCAATCGATATATTGACATGAATGTCAATTCGATATGTTTTCTTCGAAAACACGCATCCAAAGGCTCCCCTATTTGAGGGAAAGCTTTTTATCTCTGATTCCATCTATCCTTCCCACCCAGCGCTTCATCCCTTTTCTTGCTCAGCCACAGAGGTGGGCGGAGGATGGTGGCGAGGCTCTCCCTTGTTTTGCCCTCGCTGAGAGGGTGGGTATAGGCTATGCCGAAGCTTTCCAGCGAGCAAAGGTGCCACATCAGCAGCACCACCCCCAGCATAAGCCCATAGAGGCCGAGGGCTATGCTCAGCCCCACTATGCCCAGCCGCATTAGCCGCAGCGCCCCTCCGAGGTCCTGGGAGGGCAAGGTGAAGGAGCATATTCCTGCCG
>JAFYUG010000191.1 GCA_017558545.1 Oscillospiraceae bacterium
GCCCACCAAAAAATGAAATGAAGTCTGGCGCTAAAATCCGCCCCGTGGTGCGCACTTCGGATTATATCGTTCAGGCTAGCTTAATGCAAATATGAAGTTCTTTGCCGCGCAATCCCTCCGCCTCGCATGCGCTCGGCACCTCCCTTTACACAAGGGAGGCTTTAAAGCCTACCAAGGAGAAAGCCATATGCAAATCCTCTACCACGACAATGAAATAGCCGTGTGCATAAAGCCCGTGGGGCTTGACTCCGAAAAGGAAATGCCCGAGGCCTTGGCCAAGGAAATAGGAGGGGAAATATTCACTCTCCACCGCCTTGATAAAAATGTGGGCGGTGTCATGGTCTATGGCCGAACAAAGGCCTCTGCGGCGAAATTTTCCCGCCTCATTCAAAATGGCGAGCTTATAAAGGAATATGTGGCTCTTGTCCATGGTTGTCCTCCGGAAAAGGGAGATTTGGAAGATCTCCTTTGGAAGGATAGCTCCCAAAACAAGGTTTTTGTGGTGAAGCGCCAAAGAGCAGGCGTTAAAAAAGCAAGGCTTGAATATACCCGCCTTTCGGAAGGGGAGGAGAGCCTTGTGCGCGTCCGCCTTCATACAGGCCGCAGCCACCAAATCAGAGTGCAGTTTTCTTCCCGGGGTTTCCCTCTTGTGGGAGACCATAAATATGGCTCAAGGGACGAAAAAACAGCCCCTATGCTCTTTTCCAGCTGCCTCACTTTTCCCCATAAGGGAGAGACAAAGCGCTTTGAATATCTGCCCCATTGGGCATTGGGAGGATAAATTATGAAGCTTCATTATATGGGTAAATATGACTTGAATCCGGATAATCTGCCTCACGGTGAGCATAAAGAGGGCTGTGTGAAGTTCAAAGAAGCGGAGGATAGCAAAAAACTGGCTTTTTGGGCCAATATTGCCGCTTTTGCCATTATGCTGGTGCTGGCCGTGCCCACTTGCCTCCGGCTGGAGGATAGAATTTTTGATCATTTTCTTGCGATATATCTTGGCATTATTGTGTCTATGTTGGTGCTGTTTCCCCACGAAATTCTCCATGCCATTTGTTTTAAGGAGGATGTGTATCTCTATACAAACTGGCGTCAGGGAATGCTCTTTGTTATAGGGCCTGAGGATATGAGCAAAGGGCGATTTGTGTTTATGAGTATGCTGCCCAATCTGGTGTTTGGATTTTTGCCCTATATCCTGGGCATGATTTTTGCCTCACCCTTCCTCCTTGCTCTGGGAACTCTGACGGTGGGAATGGGCGCCGGAGATTACTATAATGTGTTCAACGCGCTCACCCAAATGCCCAAGGGCGCCCGAACCTATCTCTATAAATTCAATTCCTATTGGTATATGCCGTAAAATCATAACCACCAGCTTAAAGGGAGTCTTGGGCGCCATAAGCGCCAGTTAAACAAACTTGAATTTGTAGAATAGACACAATATTTTAAGGGGTGATAATGATGGTAAGAACAGAAAGACTACATATAACAGAATTCACTCTCGACATGGTTGAGGCAATACACCGCAACTCTCTTGATGAGGATAATAGAAAGTTTAATCCCAATGAGGTTTTCGAAACAATAGAAGATGCGCAGGACACAGTTGAGCTTCTTATGAGTGTTTACGAAAACGGTGAAGGACCTCTCGTTTACCCTGTTTTACTTACAGATGGCGCAAACATTGGTTATGTTCAGGCTGTACCAATGGATGAAGGAAAATGGGAAGTAGGCTATCATATTGCAAAGTCATATACAGGCAATGGATATGCAACGGAGGCAGTAAAAGCTTTTTTACCTATAATCATGAAAAAACTCAATATTAAAGAAATTCTTGGTATCTGCGTTTTTGAGAATATTGCGTCAATAAAAGTTTTAGAAAAAACTGGATTTACAAAAGAATTTGAAGGTATAGGCTTATATCAGGATGAGGAAAGAAAAATTTGTAAGTATATTTATAAATTCGACTAAAACAAAACGATAAATTCAAGTTTGTTTAACTGGCGCTTACGGCGCCCAAGGCTCCCTTGTGTCGATGCGTTAAGAAAATATGCCGGTGGCATATTTTTAGCAATCGACCGCAGCGGCTACGCCGCGAGGAGGGAACTAAGTGGAGCTGTCAGCCGAACAGGTTGACTGAGGGGTAGTTTTCTCTCCCTCCGTCAAAAATCAAAGATTTTTGCCACCTCCCTCATCAGAGGGAGGCTTTGGTCTGTGCGTAACCGTTAGACAAATTCAAGCTTAGCTGACTGTGTACTTCATTCTATCACACAGGCGCCCTATAAACGAAAACAGTCCCGATGGAAGCTTCCGTCGGGACTGTTTTTCTTATTCTATAATATCAATTTCGTTTACCATGATTTCGCCGTTTCTGAGGCTTTCGCCTATGGCATAAAGGTGTCTGGTGCCATCCTCGTCGGTGAGAAATACGCCGTAAGTGGTGAAGTCGCCCCAGAAGATGAGCTTTGTGAGCATAATCTCCCCGGCCTCAAGGCCGCCCACCCAGCCGTAGCTTTCCGTGACGGTGTTCTCAAAGGGATCCAGCATCACAAGCTCCAAATCGGTGACGGGAGCGGTGGCGCGGATATCTATCAAAACCTCGTATTCGCTGTCCTCAAAGGGGAAGAACTCTCTGTAACCCTTGCCAACTTGGCTCTTGTCAGCGTGGTTGGCTATGAGCAGGGGAACAGCGCCGTCAAAGGAGCGGGCGTAAGTGAGATCCACCCATCCAGCGCCGCTTTTCAGCCTGCCCCAAAGATTGCCTTCGTAGTCCGTTACCTCTTCCATAATGGTGTAGCCGGTGGCAAAGGAGATTATGCCCACCTTGCTGTCATCATAGGAAGGGCCGGAGTATATGCCCTGAGTGGGGTCGGGCAAAATCTCTATATATCCCTCTTGAGGAGCGGGCGTAGCTTCGGGAGTAGGCTCGGGAGTAGCTTCGGGAGTGACTTCGGGGAGGGGCAGCGTTGTGGGCCGGCTCTCGGGTGTGGGATCGGCGGGAACTTCCGTCTGTCCGCAGGCGCAGAGAGAAAATACCATTATAATTACAAGGAAAATGCACAGAAAGTTTTTCATAGCCCAATCCTCCTTATAGAAAATCAGCCGAAATACTTATTTACAAAATCTATATCCGTAACCTCAAATTCCTTGCCGCGGAGGTAGTTCAAAATGCCTGCATCCGTGGGGAAGTCGAAGCGGAGCTTATAAGAATAAAGAGCCTGACCCTCGGTTTCTCCGAAGGACTTGTTCTTTCTCTCGCTGCCATACTTGCCGTCGCCAAGAAGGGGCCAGCCTGCATGGGACATCTGGGCGCGAATCTGGTGGGTGCGTCCGGTGTGGAGGGTGCATTCCACAAGGCTGAGGCCGCCGGCACTCTTGATGAGCTTATAATCGGTGATGGCGGTTTTTGCACCGGGCTCGCTGCGGTCTTTGACATAAACCTGATTTTTCTTGGCGTCTTTGAAGATATAACCCTCAAGTCTGCCCTCGGCGGGCTTGGGTCTGCCGTGGACTATGCAGAGATATTTCTTGTCTATCTCGCGGTCGCGGATTTTGTCGTTGAGAATGCGCAGAGCCTCGGCATTCTTGGCGGCTATAACAATGCCGCCGGTGTTGCGGTCGATACGGTTGCAAAGGGCAGGGGAGAAGCTGTTCTCCTCCTTGGGACGCCATTCGCCCTTCTGATAGGCATAAGCCTGAATGTTGGCGATGAGGGTGTTATAGTCCCATTTTCCTGCGCTGTGGCAGAGCACACCGGGCTTTTTGTCCGCAAGGAGAATGTTCTCATCCTCGTAGACAATGTTAAGCTTGGGAGTGGAAACTTTCAGATAAGAATTTTCCTCTTTGGGCTTTTCAAAGAACTCATCGTTGATGTATAATTGGAGGGTGTCCCCAAGACTGAGTCTGGTATCTCGCTTGGCTCCCTTGCCGTTGAGCTTGATGCGCTTGAGGCGAATATACTTCTGCAGAAGGCTCTCAGGCAGCAGAGGAACAGCCTTGCCCACGAAGCGGTCAAGGCGCTGGCCTGCGTCATTTTGCTTGATAACTATTTCTTTCATAAAACTATATCTTTCGTACATTTTTTTGTATATATTATCCGCGAAATATATGGAAATGTCAATGATTTTTGTATTGACAAGAGCTCTTATTTAATCTATAATACTAGAGCGACTGTGTGAGGTGCGATATGTGGCTTGATTTGATTAACATCATAGAGATGCCCGGATCCCGCAAGGCATTCGAGTGCCAGCTGGATACTGAGCTTATGGATTTTCCCTCTGTGGAAAGTTTCAAGTCTGCCCCCTATGCAAAGGGAGAGGTGGTAAACACCGCCGGACTCCTGACTCTCAAAGCCGAGATTGAAGCGGACATGGTCTGCACTTGCGATCGCTGCGGAAAGCAGTTTGAGAGCGTCAAGGTGCAGGAAGTGGAGCTCACCCTTGCGGATAATCCCGAGGATGACGAAAACCCCGATATTTATGTAATCGAGGGCAACGGCATCGATGTGAGTGAAATTCTGGAAACCGCATTCCTTCTCGATATGGAAACCAAGTTCCTGTGCACCGAAGACTGCAAAGGTCTTTGCGAGCACTGCGGAAAGGACCTCAACGAGGGACCCTGCGATTGTCGCAAACCAGTAGATCCAAGATTGGCTGTATTAGGACAGCTTTTGGATATAGAATAAACGCTGTTCTAACCAGCTGTTAACGTAGGAGGTGTCACCATGGCAGTACCCAAGAGAAAAACTTCTAAGGCAAGACGCGATAAGAGACGTTCCAACGTTTGGAAGCTCGAGACCCCCGGCATCGTCGCCTGCCCCAACTGCGGCGCTTATCATCTGCCCCACCGTGCATGCAAGGCTTGCGGCATGTACAACGGTCGTCAGGTGCTCAAGGTCGAGGAAGCAAAGTAATCTCGAAAAAACAGGAGGCGTATCTTGCCTCCTGTTTTTTCGTTATACGGCAAAAAGTCTCTCCCCGCTGGGGAGAGGTGCCCCGCAGGGGGTGGAGAGGGGGCGATGAGCGCCCAAGCCTCTCAGCCGTAAACTCTCCACATAGGCGAGAGCCTTGAAAGGAAGATGATTCATGGCAGCTAAGAATGTTATCAAGACAATTGAAAAGGTCAGCCCCCTCTATGGCAAGGTCAAGGCCGGCGACCAGCTTATAAGCATCAACGGCAACATCGTCAAGGACGTGCTGGACTATAAGTTCTATGGCTATGACCGCAAGCTGAAAATTGAAATTCTCACCGCCGAGGGCAAGAGCAAAACCATCCGCGTGAGAAAAATAGAGGGCATGGATTTGGGTCTGGAGTTTGAAACCTACCTTATGGATGCTCCCCGCTCCTGCGCCAACCGCTGCGTATTCTGCTTCATAGACCAAAACCCTGCCGGCATGAGAAAGAGCATCTATTTCAAAGATGATGATGCCCGCCTCAGCTTCCTTATGGGCTGCTATATCACCCTCACCAATTTGTCCAAAAGGGAAATTCAGCGCATTATAGACCTGCATATTTCCCCTGTTAATATATCCGTCCATACCACCGACCCCGTATTGCGCGAAGAGATGCTTTGCAGCAAGAGGGCAGGGGAGGTCATGGAACTTATGACCCGCTTTGCCGAGGCAGGTATCACCATGAACTGCCAGATAGTCTGCTGCCCCGGTATTAATGACGGCGAAGCGCTTTTGCGCAGCATGGTTGACCTTCGCAGCCTCTATCCCGCCGTAAACAGCGTTTCCATCGTGCCTCTGGGTCTCACCAAGCACAGAGAAGGCCTTCGCGATCTTGAAGCTTTCACCCCCGAACACGCGGGAGAGACCATAGACATGGTTGAAGAGTTCGCTCAGAAGTGCCTTGAAGAAACCGGCACAAGACTTTTCTTCTGCTCCGATGAAATGTATCTCAAGGCAGGCCGAGCTCTGCCCGAAGATGACTTCTATGAAGAGCATACCCAGCTTGATAACGGCGTTGGCATGATAAGACTTTTGGAGAAGGAGTTTGAGATGGCTCTTGACTGCTCCGAAAGCGCCGACGGAGTAAGCTTTTCCATGGCAACTGCGGCAGATTTTGCGCCATTTCTTGAAAATCTGCTCTGTACGGCAGAGAAAAAGTATGATAATATAAAGGGTAAAGTATACTCCATCCGCAATGATTTCTACGGCGAGAGCGTCACCGTGGCAGGTCTTATTACGGGAAGAGATTTAATTTCCCAGCTCAAGGGTAAGCAGCTGGGTCAGCGCCTTTTGATTTCCGCGAATATGCTCCGTCAGGAGGAGATGGATTTCCTTGATGACATCACCCTTGAGGAAGCGGAAAAGGAGCTGGGCGTTAAAATTTACCCCATTTCTCAGGATGGCGGCGAGCTTTGCGATGCCATGCTGGGAATTATGCCCCAAGTGCAAAAGCCCAAGGCAGATGCCGAGGACACCGAATATAACAAGTATAACCAATAAGAAAAGGAGGCTTTGAGAGAAAATGTCCAGACCTCTTGTAGCCATAGTAGGCCGCCCCAATGTGGGCAAAAGTCTGCTTTTCAACCGCCTCGCAGGCCGCCGTCTCTCCATTGTTGAGGACACCCCCGGCGTAACCCGCGATAGACTCTATGCAGAGTGCGATTGGAACGGCAGAGTATTTGATATAGTAGACACCGGCGGCATTGAGCCCACCACCGATAATGAAATTCTCATGTTCATGCGTGAGCAGGCCAATATCGCCATTAACGCAGCTGATGTTATCGTTCTCGTAACCGATATCACCACCGGCGTTACCGCAGCGGACAAGGATGTTGCCAATATGCTTCTGCGCAGCAAGAAGCCCGTTGTGCTCTGTGTCAACAAGGTGGATAACCCCTCCCGCGTTGACACCACCATTTATGAGTTCTATTCTCTGGGTCTTGGCGATCCCATCCCCCTTTCCGCCGTTCACGGCCACGGCACCGGCGATATGCTGGATGCCTGCCTTGAATACTTCCCCCCCGAGGGCGAGGAAGAGGGCGACCCCGACCGCATCAATGTTGCCATTATAGGCAAGCCCAATGTTGGCAAAAGCTCCCTTACCAACCTTATCGCTGGTGAGCAGAGAGTTATAGTCTCCAACGTTGCAGGCACCACCCGCGACGCTGTTGACACCAAGATTGACAATGAA
>JAFYUG010000192.1 GCA_017558545.1 Oscillospiraceae bacterium
TAACGGTGATGTGGCTGCAATAACCGGCAAGAGCCTCGTCAATGGCGTTGTCCACTATCTCGTAAACGAGATGGTGAAGACCGCTGGAGGAGGTGGAGCCGATATACATACCGGGACGCTTGCGAACTGCTTCAAGTCCTTCAAGAACCTGAATTTGGCTGGCGTCATATTCGTTAGTTATCTTCTCGGTAATGTCAGACATAAGATTTATATACTCCTTCCTTTTAAAGCCCCCCTTTTCAAGGGGGGATGTCGGCCTAAGCCGACAGGGGGGATTGTTTTCAAATTTAGACTCTCTTATGGGGGGAACTGGCAGATGCAAGGCAGCGGGCGGACACACAGGTCCGCCCCTACGGAGGGGCAGATTTTGTACCAAACCGTAGGGCGGGGGTTTATCTCCCGCCATTAAAGTGAATTTTTAAGAATAGTATTCATCCTCCGCCCATCGGGCAGGGTTATTTTCAATGTATTCAGCCCGGATAATATAATCCTGCTCATCGCGAATAACATGGTCATAGAAAGATGTTTGCCAAAGTGCTCCCTGCAAGTTTTGCTTTCTGCATCTTGCAGCAGATAATGACTTCCACGCACATACTGCATCGCAAACCGTAGGGCGGCTATCGGCGGGAGCAAGCCCCCGCCCTACGGCTCCCGCCGTCTTTTCTCCAAGTATAAGTATCACATGAACATGATTCGGCATGATTACATATCTATCTACCTTAATATAGTCATATCTTTTTTCCAGATTGAAAAGCTCCTCTTTGACTATCATTCCATAGGAACTTAACTCCGGAACGGCGGGAGCAAGCCCCCGCCCTACGATGGCAGACAAAATTGATCTGCGATTTTTTACGCAGACAGTTATATAATAAGCACCCGGCTGGCTGTAATCATAGTCTTTAAGCCGAGTGTGTTTCCTCGTCTCCATCATTCAATACCCATTTGCTCGTTGCGTCTTAGCAGCGTGGAGGAATTGAGCTGGCTGAGATAAACCCTCTGACCCTCCGGCGCGGCGCAGACAACGAAGCTTTTGGGAATTTCCTCTCCGCTGGCGTTAATAACGCAGCCGCTTTTTTCGCTCATAGAGAGGTATTTTCTTGTCTGGATGGATTGGGATGTTATATCAAGGTCAAAAATCGCCACAATATCGCTTTTTTTGACCACAAAATCATTTCCAATGTGGAGATACATGGCAAATTTTCCTTTCCGCTTTTAAAGCCCCCCTTT
This sequence comes from Oscillospiraceae bacterium, assembly GCA_017558545.1. GTDB lineage: Bacteria > Bacillota > Clostridia > Oscillospirales > Oscillospiraceae > SIG459. Next base: position 1,228 of record JAFYUG010000192.1, read on the forward strand.
TCAAGGGGTAAGCCGCCTTTGGCGGCAATGAATTGCCCTTTGGACATGAATTGGTAAAACCATGAATTGCCTGCGGCATGAATTGCGCCTGAAGGCGCATTGTAATGTAGGGCAATTCAATTCATGAGCCCTTGGCTCAATTCATGATGCGAAGCATCAATTCATTTAAAGCCCCCCTTTCCAAGGGGGGAAGCCTTGCAAAGCAAGGCAGGGGGGATAAAGCTAAAAATTAGCTTCTATTTAAGTTCGGCGCAATCCTTACCCTTATCCCCCAGTCACCTTCGGTGACAGCCCCCTTTTCAAGGGGGCCTTTAAAGGCGCAGACTTTAATCTTCCGCATCATTGTAGGGGTCGGCGTCCCCGACGACCCGAATGTAGGGGCGCTCCTGTGTTCGACCGTTCCGAATTGCGCGCTAACGCGCAGCGATATGTTGCCAAGAAGGGTAAATATATGCCCTTCTTGGCAACGCGATATAGACTATCGTCTGCGATATGTGTTCATTCTGAACACGCGATATGTTTTCTTCGAAAACACATAGAGGTAAAGGGATTAAGTGCAGAATTAAATCTTCACCCTGCCGCCTTCCACGAATATCACCTTGCCGCCGGTGCGGCGGGAGATATCGTCATCCTCGCAGCAGGTTATGATGGTCTGTCCGCTGCCTATGCGGTTGAGGACAAACTCCTGACGGCGGGAATCCAGCTCGCTAAGCACATCATCCAGCAGCAGCACGGGATACTCCCCCGTCTCCGCCAAAATAATCTCACGCTCGGCCAGCTTGATGCTCAGAGCCGCCGTTCTGGTCTGACCCTGAGAGGCAAAGGCGCGGGCGCTTTGGCCGTTGATGGAAATTTCCAGCTCATCCTTGTGAGCGCCGGTGAGACAGCTGCCTGAAGCAAGCTCCGCGGCCCGGTGGCTTCTCTGATGCTCAAGAATCTGATAATAAATCTCCTCAGCGCCGGCGGTGGGGTCAGTAACTGTGCTGACAGTTTTATACTCTATTTTAAGCTCCTCGCCGCGGCCGGAAAACTCCCTATGGATGGGGGCGGCGTACTCATTAAGCCTGCGGGCAAAAGAGGCGCGGTAGCGAATCATCCTGGCGCTGACCCTCGCTAAACCGTCGGA
>JAFYUG010000193.1 GCA_017558545.1 Oscillospiraceae bacterium
CGCCCACACCGGCAAACAGTTGTGTTCTTTTTAAGACTGAAACATACTTTTTCATAAAACATCACTTTCTGTTGTAAAAACAACCGCATTGTTTTAATTATTCTACTACAATAAGGTTACAAAATCAAGAGAGGAGAATTTTTATGATTAGAAAAATCATCAAAATCGATGAAGAAAAATGCAACGGCTGCGGTGCTTGTGCCTCTGCTTGCCACGAAGATGCTATTGAAATGATAAACGGAAAAGCAAAGCTTGTTCGTGAGGACTACTGCGACGGACTTGGAGATTGTCTGCCTGCGTGTCCTGTAGATGCAATCACTTTTGAGGAACGTGAAGCACCTGCCTATAATGAAGCGGCAGTGCTCGAAGCAAAATCCAAAAAGCAAGGAACTTTACCCTGTGGTTGTCCGGGAACACAATCAAAAGCCATCAACAGAGATAGTTGCGATTGCAGTAGTTCTACCGCACCGATCAGTAGTCAATTATCACAGTGGCCTGTGCAGATAAAGCTCGTTCCTGTAAACGCCCCTTATTTTGACGGAGCAAATCTTTTGGTAGCGGCAGATTGTACTGCTTACGCTTACGGTAATTTTCATAACGAATTTATCCGTAATCATATTACTCTTATCGGTTGTCCAAAGCTTGATGATGTTGATTATACTGATAAATTGACCGCCATTATAGCAAATAACGATGTTAAGAGCGTAACCGTTGTACGTATGGAGGTGCCTTGCTGCGGCGGTATTGAATACGCCGTGAAAAAGGCTTTGCAAACAAGCGGCAAATTCATTCCGTGGAGAGTTGTTACCATCTCTACCGACGGAAAAATATTAGACTGATCGGAGGAAGAAATAATGGATAACGCATCGCATCACCTATCACAGCGAAAAAGCATCACTTATCACTTATTTGTAAAATAAATTAATTTGTGGTATAATTTTAATCAGACAAACTTGAATTTGACGAGCAGTTTGATAAGAATATCGTAGGGGCGACTATTAGTCGCCCGCGGGCGGCAGATTGCCGCCCCTACAATACCGGATAGACAAACTTGAATTTGGCGAGGGAGGATTTCTTATGAAAAAACAAATTGTAGTAGTTCTTGTTTGCGTTATATTTATATTGTCTATTACTTCTTGTGCAGCACCAGAAGATAAAGTGATTGCATTATTAGGCGAATATGAAAAGAAGGAATTCTTCACATCAGGGGTATTTCAGGATTATACCGATTACGCAAAATATTATTTCACCTCTGCAAATGCTGCGGAGAATAAGTACTTGAACAAAATACAGGAAACTGACTTTGCTATAATTAACACACATTTGGATGATTTTGAGGGATGGATTGAAACCATTAAGGATAGTGAACCTTCGAGCGAAGTTGTTCTAAACTATGACTTTGACCGAGAAATCATCGATACAGAAGATTACTTCTATATCGATTCCGAGGAACATACATGGAGTGATGGACATACTTCCCTTGTAAGGTACAATGTTTACTTGTTTGATGCTCAAACTCAAGTCCTATATTATTTCCATAACAACATATAATACATCCGAACCGTTCGACAAATTCCAATTTGTCGAACAGTAGATTACACACCTAATCACTTTTCTTTGTCTTGTTTGCGCACCGTTATACTGCTCTTTCGCAGAAAACGACAGATTCCGACAGGAATCTGTCGTTTTCGGTTATATTCGCCTTGCGGCGAGTTATATGCTCTTTCGGTGCGTGATATTTGCTTCGCAAGTGATATGCCTGCGGGCGTCAGGGGCGGATATACATCACCAAAAACTAACTGTTATATGAGAGTTCGAAGCCAAACTTCACCCATGCAAAAACTTCACACCTTCTTTCCACCCCTATCCCTTGAAACATTTCCCTGATTGTGTATAATATAACAAAGTGCTACTATACCTGACAAAATTCCCGCGAAAGGTTATGAGAGAAAAATGACCATTGCAAATGCCATTGCCCTTTTGGGCGGACTTGGCTTTTTCCTTTTCGGCATGTCACTTTTGGGGGACGGACTTAAGCGCGTTGCCGGCAGCAAGCTTGAAAATATTTTGGGCAAGCTCACCTCCACCGCTTTCAGAGGTGTCATCCTCGGCGCTATTGTAACGGCGGTTATTCAGTCCTCCTCCGCAACCACGGTTATGGTGGTTGGCTTTGTTAACTCCGGCATTATGCAGCTTGGTAACGCCATCGGCGTTGTCATGGGCGCAAACATAGGCACAACGGCCACGGGCTGGATTTTGGCTCTTGCAGGCGTTGAGGGCGGCGGAAGCTTCTCTTCCTCCACGGTGTTTGCCTTCATTGCCTTTGTGGGCATAATCCTCTATTTCTTCTGCAAAAGCCCCGCCAAGAAAAATGTTGGTCTTATCATGCTGGCCTTCTCCGTTTTGATGAGCGGCATGAAGTCCATGAGCGGCGCTATGGAGCCTTTGAAGGAGAGCCAGTTCTTCTTAAACTTCATCTCCGCCGTGTCCAACCCCATTGTGTCCATTCTGGTGGGCGTGGTGGTAACGGCCATAATCCAAAGCTGCTCCGCATCCATCGGTATTTTGCAGGCTCTCTCCGTCACCGGTGTAATCTCCTATGACGTGGCTCTGCCCATGGTAATTGGCATGTGCATCGGCGCCTGCGTGCCTGTTCTCATCTCTGCCGTCGGCGCAAATGTAAACGGCAAGCGCGCCGCCTTTGTCTATCTCTATTTTAACCTTTCCGGTGCCATCCTGCTGATGATACCCTTCTATATAATCCACGCTTTTGCAGACTTCAGCTTCATGTCCGCCACCGCCAGCTACACCGGCATTGCGATTGTGAATACCGCCTTCAAGGTGATTGCCACCGCCGTACTTTGCCCCATGGCGGGACTTTTGGAAAAGCTGGCCGTTGCCACCATCAAGGAAAAGCCCGAGCATGCGGATACCTGCCCCGAGGATGACCTGCTGGATGAGCGCTTTCTCAGCTATCCCTCTCTGGCTTTGGAGCAGAGCGGCAAGACCCTCAAGCAGATGGCAGATGTTGCCTTCGAGAGCTTTGAGCTTTCTCTTGAAATTCTCTCCACCTATTTTCAGGATGATTTCGACCGCATTATGGCTTGGGAAGACAAGGCTGACCGCTATGAGGACGTTTTGGGTGCATATCTTGTGCGCCTCAACGCCAGCTCCCTCACGGAGAAGGAAACTCAGACCGCTGCCAGATATCTCACCAGTATAGGCAACCTGGAGCGCATTTCCGACCATGCCGTAAACCTTGCCGAGCTTGCCAAGGAGCTTGCGGATAAGAAAATTTCCTTCTCCGATAGAGCCAAAAAGGAATTTGAAGTCTGCCTTTGCGCCGCCCGCGAGATAGTTTCTCTCACCAAGGCCTCCATGGAAAGGGACGATTTTGAGTCTGCCAGAATGATAGAGCCTTTGGAAGAGGTTATGGACATCATCGTAAGAGAGCTGAAAAACCGCCATATCCAGCGCGTTCAGGAAGGCGTCTGCACTTTGGAGCTGGGCTTCATCTATGGCGATTGCCTCACCAATATAGAGCGCGTTGCCGACCATTGCTCCAACCTTGCCATTGCGGTTTTGGAGTCCGAGGGCAGCCATATCCAAAGCCACGATTATCTGCGCCATGTGAAGGAAGAGCAGACCGAGGCTTATCGCCAAAACCTCAGCGCCTACGCCGCTGTGTATTATGATAAGCTCACCGCAACGGAATAAATAATAAAAACCTCTTTGTTTTTTGTCCAAAAACAAAGAGGTTTTTTGCGTGTCCGTAGGGGCTACGGATTGCCACAGCGGCTGCGCCGCTTCGCAATGACTATATTTTACATTACTTCTTACTTCTTCACTCTTACCTATTACTTAAATTTGTAGGGGCGCACCTGCGTGTGCGCCCGCGGAAGACCGTTCCCTACAATGGTGCAGAGTAAAATCTA
>JAFYUG010000019.1 GCA_017558545.1 Oscillospiraceae bacterium
CAGGCGGCGTTGGGGGCAAAAAGTCCGTTGCCCACGCCGGTGGTTATGCCATTTTCAACGGCCCAGTTCACGGCCTCTTCATACCATGCACCGGGGGCAACATCCGTGAAGGAGGCGGCGAAAACAGAAGATACGCAAAGAGAAAGGAGCATGGCCGCAATGATCGCGGCTGAAATTATACGTTTTTTCATAGGCTTATTTCTCCTATAACTCAGTAAATACATAAGAATTCTATTACTTAAAATCTGCTACTTCCATTCGCAATATAGCCAAAATTTGCTTGAACAATTTTGCAAAATTGCCTAGCACCCAATAATTTATAATTTTTGTTGGAATTACACAAATTGCACTCAATAAAATTGTCACTCCAATCCAAGGCGCCAAGGGAGAAAAATATTGTAATCCATTCTAATTTTTGATATACTTTCTTATATTATAAGGAAAAATATGCGCCTTAATATATGAAGGAGGAAACATCATGTTTGATTACCGCCCCATGCGCAGCATTATCTATGTTGACTGCGTCCGCGAAGAATACCGCCACAGACTTCAGCATTGGCTCTATGCTCTCCACATTCCCGATTCCATCAGCAAGTTCGGCCCCTATGTAAGCAAGTATGCCTTCTACAATGCTCTGCCCACTCCTCCCGAGGGTCAGCGCTTCGGCACCCGCCGCTTCCAAATGACCGAGCATTACTGGCTCACCAACGAGATGGCTCCCGAGATGAGCGTTAACGCCTTCACCGAGCGCATGCCCGTTGAAGTTCTCCGCTGGCAGGGCATGATTCCCGACGACGGCGTGGATCTCAGCAAGGCCAAGAACATGGAAGGCGACGACCACCGCTCTTCCGGCGGCGGCGAGATGCCCCCCTTTGTTTTCGCTCATGTTCCCATCAACTGGCAGTTTGATTACAAGGGCAAGGGCCGCACCATTGCCGACGGCCCCAACTATCGCTGGCAGTTCGTTCTCCGCTGGCCCGACGAGGAAGAGGGCGAGAAGTGGTTCAACGAAGTATTCGTCCCCTATTTCCAGGGTCGCAGCGAGGTTAACCGTTTCCTCTCCAGCAAGATTTACAAGGATGTTGTTGGCTGCAAGTTTGACCGCCTTGTTGAAATATGGTTTGAAGGTCCTGAAGAGTGGTACGCCGCTGCCGTTGAAGGCACTGCCGACATGGCCAAGCCCGCATGGGCACAGGAGGAAAAGTTCCCCTTCCTGAAGAGCAACCACTATATCGTTGGCATGTTCCTCACCGACATGGCCACCAGCGACAACCTCACCCAGTATCGCGGCTACATCACCATGCGATAAAAAGTGCATAAACATACATTTTGGAGGAAAAATATAAATGAAAATTCTCGGTATCTCCCTCGGCACCAAAAACGGAAATAACGACACCATGTGCCGCGTTGCTCTTGAAGCTGCCAAGGAAAAGGGCGCTGAAATTGAGTTCATCCATCTGATGGACTGGAATATTGAATACTGCTCTGGCTGCGTTGCCTGCTCCCGCGGTCTCGTTATGGGCAAGGGCATGATCTGCACCCGCAAGGACGATTTCAACGCCCTCTACGAAAAGATGATTGAGGCCGACGGCGTATTGGTTGTTGACCCCATCTTTGAGTCCGGCGGCACCGGCCTCTTCCACTCCATCACCGACCGCATGGGCCCCGGCCACGACACCGGTATGCTCCTCATGCTGGACGGCAAGCTGAAAGAGCAGGGCAAGGAAGGCCTTAACCCCCGCCTCTTCCGCCAGAAGGCCATCTCCTTCGTTGGCATCGGCGGCAGCGACTGGGCTCTGCGCACCGAAACCGACCACGCCATGCTGGCTATGAGCCCCGGCTGGAAGGTTGTTAACAACGAATACTTCTCCTGGTGCAAGGATGTTATCATGCAGGACGACAAGATTGAGCGCATGAAGGAAATCGGCTGCAATCTGGTTGAAGCTGCTCAGTTCATCATTGATAACAACGTCATGGTTCCCGGTTCCGAGAACATCGACCTTTGGAAGGGCGCCGAGGGCGGCTGCCCCCACTGCCACGGCAACAACTTCTATATCTTCCCCGGCACCAACCACGCCGTTTGCGAGCTTTGCGGTCTTGAAGGCCACCTTGAGCTTATTGACGGCGCAATGAAGCTGGTCAACGATGAGTCCATTGGCCCCGAGGGTCAGATTTGGCACTGCCATGACCTTATCTCCGGCAAGGCTGCCCACGGCAAGGATATCTTCGAAAACGAAGGCCGCCTCATGAACCTCTACAAGGATCCCGAGTTCCAGGCACGCAAGGCTCACTACACCGCCGTTTGCGAGCCCACCCCTCCCCCCAGCAAGGCTTGATCATCTATAGGAGGAAAAAATATGTCCCTTCCCTTCTACGCAAAAAGCGAAACTAACAAGGGCTATATCAAGAATATGGAGGTTGTTGGTTTTTCCGATCTCAACGGCATCAACGCCTTCCAGATGGCTCTTTACAAAACCGAGGACAAGTATTATATGTACTGCGGCTCTTTCAAGGGCGCAGGCGTAAATGTTCTCGATGTTACCGACCCCGGCAATCCCACCGTTCTCAACTACATTGAGGTCAGCGACCCCAAGGTATATTTTGCCCAGTCCACCCCCAAAATTCAGGTGGCTGACGGCCTTCTGATTGTTGCCCTTGGCGGCGGCGTTCCTTTCCTCCACGGCATCAATCCCGGCGATCCCGCTCTCGGCGGTCTGCAGATTTATGACCTGAAGGAAGACCCCATCCATCCCAAGCTCCTCAGCCATTGGGACACCGGCGTTCCCAACGGCATGGGCGTTCACCGTTTTGCCTACAACGGCGGCCGCTATGTTTATATGCCCTCCGAGTGCCCCGGCTATGTTGGCTTCATCGTCCGCATTCTGGACATTATTGATCCCTCCAATCCCGTGGAGTGCGGCCGCTGGTTTATGCCCCAGCAGTTTAAGGACGGCATGATTGCCGGCACTTATCCCGTTGGCCACGCAGCAGAGAAGGATTGGGCCATGTGCCACGCCTGCACCATTTCCGCAGACAGACCCAACGAGCTTTATCTTGGCTACTTCGGCGGCGGCGGTATCATCCTCGACATCTCCGAGCCCACCCGCCCCAAGCTCATCAGCCAGCTGATGATGCAGCCTCCCTTTGCAGGCAAGCTTTGCGGCGCCCGCTGCCACACCTATCTGCCCCTCACCGGCAGACCCTTCGCCGTGCTCACCAACGAAGGCGAACGCTTCCCCTTCTTCACCCGTGAGAAGGTTCTCGCCAGCGGCGCCCAGCCCATGAACAACCTCCACATG
>JAFYUG010000194.1 GCA_017558545.1 Oscillospiraceae bacterium
AACGGCTGAGGCCGTGATTGCTCTCCCGGAGGGAGAGCCGAGGGAGAAACGGATTGCCACGTCGCCTACAACTCCTCGCAATGACAGAAGAACTTAACTACTCCCTATAACATCTGCCCCTCCCTTTTTCTTCCCTCTTGCCCAAGGCCCTCTCCTATGATATATTGAAACCAATCAATTAATAAGGAGCGATTACCATGACCTTCACCTTTGCACACAACAACTTTAACGTTCTTGACCTTGATAAATCCCTCGCTTTTTACAAAGAGGCTCTTGGCCTTACCGAAATCCGCCGCATCGCCCCCGAGGATGGCAGTTTCATCATCGTATATCTGGGCGACGGCGCAGGCAGCGCCCATGCCCTTGAGCTGACATGGCTTCGCGATTGGGAGCGCCCCTATGACCTTGGCGACAACGAATTCCACCTTGCATTCACCGTGGACGATTTCGAGGCCGCCCACGCCCACCATCAGGAAATGGGCTGCATCTGCTACGAAAACGAAGCCATGGGCATCTATTTCATAAACGATCCCGACGATTATTGGCTGGAAGTTATCCCCGCCAGAAAATAAAAATTTACCCCTCTGAGGATATCTCAGAGGGGCTTTTGCTATCTGATTACACAGTGCCCGTTACAACGAGGGTGCTGACACCGGGAGTTACTGCCCATGTGCCGTCTACATTCTGAGTATAGGTTGCGGCGGGTACAGTTATCTGCCCTGCAACGGTGGAGAACTCACCCGTTGCGGTATTATAGTTATAGTTGACGCCCTGGGCCCATGCCGCGCCGTTAAAGCTGACACTAATGGGATTGAGTATGGGAGCAAAGGTATCGCTCACCACAATATTGTCCGTTGCAACGGCAGCGGTATTGCCGGTGTTCTCGATTATGAATGTATAGGTTATCTGTCCATTTTCGGTGACCACAACGGGACACAGCGATTTGCTGATGGTGAGACTTGCCTGCTGAGCCGCGGTTATGGTTTCATCATCGGATACAGGCGTTGCGATACCGGCGCCGGAGGCGGTTGCGGTATTGGTGATTTCGGAGCCGACGGCCAAAGGAGCGAAGTTTGTTACTGAGCCTTCATAAATAATAAGCACATCTCCCCCTGCGGGAACGGAAATACCGCTTACAGAGAGGGGTGGGCCAGCGGTAACGGTGGGACTTGGCTGCAAAACTCCGTTTACATAATAAGTCAGGGAGTTTGCTATATAGCTCAGTGGGTACACAGTTGCGCCGCCAAAATCATAGCCGCCAAGGTTATCTGTGAGGGTAAGTCCTGTCAGTGCGGTGGGTCCTGTATTTTTAAGGGCGACGGCATAGGTGACGCTGTCACCTGCCGTATATTCTCCCAAAATAGCCGTTTTCGTTATGCTTAAAACTTCAAGAAGCTCACCTGTAACGGTATTGGAATCCACAGTTCCGCCGTTATAGGATAGAGTTGCTTTATTGGTAAAGCTTGCCATACCAAAACCTCCATAAAAAACTAATGCGAGGGTATTATCCTCATATCAGTATATGCATCAGCATTCCAATAGGCCTTAACAGTCCTGCCCTCTTCATTGAACTTCTTCACGATTTATACATAGAAGTTAAGTTCTTATAAATTTTCTTTATCTGCTTAAAAATTTAACAACTTTGTGTTATTCTTACTTTAGAATAACCATCGAGGTGATTATTTGAAGTTTATTACCACCAAAATGAGAGGAAAAATGCACGAGGCCGTTTCCGCCGTTGTGCCTATAATTGCAATTGTTCTCGTTTTGAGTCTTACCATAGCCCCCGTAAGCCCCAGTATTATTTTGAGTTTTCTCTTTGGCGCTGTGCTTGTTATGCTGGGCATGATGCTCTTCACTTTGGGCGCTGAGACCTCCATGACTCCCATGGGCGAGAAGGTTGGCGCAAAGATGACCCAGACCAAGAACCTTTTCTTCATCTGCTTTATAAGCCTTATTCTTGGCGTTATCATCACCATTTCCGAGCCTGACTTGCAGGTATTGGCCGGACTTGTGCCCTCCATACCTAACCGCACGTTGATATTGGCCGTTGCTGCCGGCGTCGGAGTTTTCCTCGTTATTGCCATACTGCGCATACTTTTGCGAATCCCCCTTTCCATACTGCTTATTTTGCTTTATATAGGCGCATTTGTGCTGATGTTCTATGTTCCCGAGGATTTCAGAGCCATAGCCTTCGACTCCGGCGGAGTTACCACAGGCCCCATGACCGTTCCCTTTATCATGGCGCTGGGCGTTGGCATAGCCTCCATTCGTAATGACCGCAGCGCCTCCGACGATAGTTTCGGCCTTGTTGCCCTCTGCTCTGTTGGACCTATTTTGGCGGTTTTGGTGCTGGGCATGATATTCCGTCCTGGCGATGGGGACTACAATATTCTCAGCGAGGTGCATATTAACGACACCGTTGAGCTGCGCCGCCTTTTCACCGATGCCCTCCCTCATTATTTTTTGGAAATTTCCATTTCCCTGCTTCCCATTGTTATTTTCTTCGGACTTTTCCAAATCTTCTCCCTGCGCCTTAATAAGCGCAGCCTTGGCAAGATAGTTGTTGGCCTTGTTTATACCTACTTTGGTCTTGTGCTCTTCCTCACCGGCGCAAATGTAGGCTTCATGCCCACGGGTATATATCTGGGCAGCATTATGGCCTCCTCTTCCCTCAGCGTGCTTATCATCCCCTTAGGCGCTCTTATGGGCTTTTTCATAGTCAAGGCCGAGCCTG
>JAFYUG010000195.1 GCA_017558545.1 Oscillospiraceae bacterium
CTGCGCCGTTGCAGGTATCATCACCGGCTGCATCACCGTAACCGGCCTTGCCTCCGTTATCATCAATGCCATTGTTCAGATGGCAGCTGGCAAGCCCTTCATCGCCCTGTTTTTCACCATGCTTTGCTGCATAGTTCTGGGTATGGGCGTTCCCACCACCGCTAACTACTGCATCATGGCATCCACCTGCGCTCCAATCCTTATCACCATCGGAATTGATCCCATGGCCGCCCACTTCTTCGTATTCTATTTCGGCATCGTTGCCGATATTACTCCTCCCGTAGCTCTGGCCGCTTATGCAGGCAGCGCAATCGCAGGAGCAAACCCCATGAAGACGGGTATCAACGCCACCCGCTTGGCAATTGCAGCCTTCATAGTTCCCTATGTCTTTGCCCTGAACCCCGCTATGCTCTTCATTGATACCGGCGTTTTGGAAGTTATTCAGATAACCGCAACCTCCATAATCGGTATCTTCGGCGTTGCAGCCGGCCTCAGCGGCTATCTCGGCGGCAAGCTCCATTGGGCACTGCGTATCCTTGTTATCGTCGGCGGTCTCCTCCTCATCATCCCCGGCGGCGTAACGGATATAATCGGTCTTGTTGTTATCGTGGCTATCTTTGTTATCCAGTATTTCCTCGGACGCAAAAAGCCCGCCGCAGCATGATTGAGTAATTGAAGCTAATCAGCAAACCCCTTCCTCGGAAGGGGTTTGTTTCCTTTTAAAGGCCCCTTTTCAAGGGGGCTGTCGCCGAAGGCGACTGGGGGATAAGGGTAAAGCTTTTCACCAAAGCCCATAGCTCAATAAATCAAAAAACATTTCGACCCATATCGACAAAATCCTTGCGAAAAGGGGAGTAAGAAAGAGTAATGAGACGTTCCGTGTCGAAAACAGTAGACGAAAATAATATTTTGTGTCGATTTATGTAAACAAAAAGTAAGGCCGCAGAGGGGGTGGATTTATTGCAAAAATGCTTGCTATATGGTAAATTATTCTTAAATCAACGGTGTTTCTACGAAAAACATATAGTGCAGCCCGTGAGTTATAATACATTTGGAGGAAACATTATGGAAACTAAGATACGAGTGATGATCGCCGATGGCGGAGAGGATTTCAGAGCTTTGATGGCGGACACACTCGCCCAGGAAAAGGATATAGAAGTTGTTGCGGCTGTGGGTGACGGACTTGAGGCTCTCTGTCAGGTGGAGGAAACGAAGCCCGATGTGCTGCTTTTGGACTTGGTGCTGCCTAAGATAGATGGCTTCGGCGTAATGGAGCGCCTTGGGGAGTGCAGCTGCGACCCTGTCACCATGGTGGTCTCGGCCTTTTATAACGAGAGCATGGTGTCCCGCTGCGCCGAGAAGGGTGCATATTATTTCATCCCCAAGCCCTGCGATATATCCGAGCTTACCCGCCATATCCGTGAGGCGGCAGCTCCCCGCCGCGCAGCCCTGCCTGCAGTTGTGCCCAAGACCGCCGCGGAAAGCAGCCTTGAGTCTACGGTCACAGAGATTATCCACGAAATTGGCGTCCCCGCCCATATAAAGGGCTACCAGTATCTCCGTGAGGCAATTATCATCACCATCAATGATATGGATGTGATAAATGCCGTCACCAAGGTGCTTTACCCCACTGTTGCCAAGAAATATGCCACCACCCCCAGCCGCGTCGAGCGCGCCATCCGCCATGCCATAGAAGTTGCATGGGATAGGGGAGACCTTGATACCCTCCAGCGCTTCTTCGGCTATACGGTCAGTAACATAAAAGGAAAGCCCACTAATAGTGAGTTCATCGCCATGATAGCCGACCGCCTCAGTTTGCAGCTGAAAAGAGCATAAGCAAAAGCCTCCACATCTTAGTGGAGGCTTTTCCCTTTAAAGGCTCCCTTGTGTCGGTGCGTTAAGAAAACATGCCGGTGGCATGTTTTTAGCATCCGACCGCAGCGGCTATGCCGCGAGGAGGGAACTACGTGGAGCTGGCTGCCCGAAGGGCAGACTGAGGGATTGTCAAAAAACGGGCGGCAATTTGCCGCCCCTACAAGCAAGGTTTGTCCCTCCGCATTATTGTAGGGCGCGACGACCTCGGCGCGCCACGTTGGGGTAC
>JAFYUG010000196.1 GCA_017558545.1 Oscillospiraceae bacterium
GCAAGGTGATGACCATGAAGCTGGTGTTTGAAAAGGAAACTTATCGCATTCTTGGCGCTCAGATAGTGGGCTATGAGGGCGTGGATAAGCGCATTGATGTTATCGCCACCGCCATTCATGCGCGCATTCCCGCAACGGAGCTTGCTCAGCTAGATTTGGCCTATGCTCCTCCGTATTCTTCCGCAAAAGACCCGGTTAACATGGCCGGATTTATGGTGGAAAATATAAGCAAGGGCATTCTGAAGCAGTGGTTTGTGGAAGATGAGCCCGCTTTGCCCAGAGATGGCAGCGTCATACTTTTGGATACCCGCACTCAGAGAGAATTTTCAAGAGGTCATGCCGAGGGCTTTATCAATATCCCCGTGGATGAGCTGCGCCGGCGCGCAGGGGAACTTCCCAAGGGCAAAACCGTGTTTGTTATGTGCCAAAGCGGCATTCGCAGTTATATAGCCTGCCGCATTCTGACGGGACTGGGCTTTGATGCCCGAAATTTCTCCGGCGGCTATCGCTATTTTGAGGCCGTCAAGAGAGATAAACGTCTTGTGGAAGAGTCCATGCCCTGCGGAGCAGACAAATAAAAAAGATGCAGCTTACTAGCTGCATCTTTTTTTATTCAGCCAAGGCGCTGAGCTTTTTCTCGTCAATTAGCTCAACTGTGCCGCGGGTGAGCTTAACCATACCCTCCGTTTGGAAATAGCGGAGCATACGGGTAACAACCTCCCGGGCGGTGCCCATGTGGTTGGCAATTTTCTCGTGGGTGATTTTGAGGGAAAGAGTGCCCTCCACCTGCGCCTCCTCCAAAAGGAAAGAGGCAAGGCGCTTATCAAAGCTGCGCCACATAATCTGCTCCATAAGCCACATAAGCTCGGAGAAATTGCTGCTCATAAGGCTATTGGCGAAGCTGGCAACGGCGGCGGACTCCTCCATAAGATTTTTGAAAAGGCAGGCGGGGATGGACCAGAATTCGCTGTCCTTTTCCGCCTCTATCATAACATTCAGCTGCAAATCCGGCATAACGCAGGATGCGCTCAGCAGGCTCACGTCATATTCAAAAAGGCGGTTTATGCTGATTTCTCTTCCGTCCTCGGAGAGAATATAGGTGCGAAGCTGGCCGCTTTTCAAAACAACAAGGCCAAGGCAATCGGCGCTGGAATCGTGGATGTGGGTGCCCTTTTCAACGGTGTGAAACTCCAGCACTTCCATAATTCGCTTTTGCTGATCGCTGTTAAGCTTGTTCCAAATGGGAAAATATCCGGAAAACTCCAATTTTTTTACCCCCTGCCAATTTTGTATTTCTTATTATGATTATATCCCCCCTTTTCAATTCTGTCAAAGCCAATATAGCGGATAAAAAATCCCCTTGTGCTAAATTTTTGTGGTTTACTTCATAAAAAAAGATGCTATAATAATGTTGTCACGAAAGGCTACTTTATGTGATAAAGTCACGGTGAAGTTAAATGATACCGTGTATTATTAAGCCATAAAGAAAAAACAAATTTACTTAATACGGAGGTACAAAAAAATGGAAAAGTGGAAATGCAAGGTTTGCGGTTACGTACATGAAGGCCCCATGAGCGCAGATTTCGTTTGCCCCAAGTGCAAGAAGGGCGCTGAATTCTTCGAGCAGATTGAAGCTCCCAAGACCGCTTTCGCAGGCAGCAAGACCGAGAAGAATCTCTGGGAAGCATTTGCCGGTGAGTCCATGGCCCGTAACAAATATACCTACTTCGCATCCGTCGCCAAGAAGGCCGGTTTCGAGCAGATTGCCGAGCTCTTCCTGAAGACTGCTGAAAACGAGAAAGAGCATGCAAAGCTCTGGTTCAAGGCTCTGGGCGAGCTGGGCGACACCGCCGAGAATCTCCTCCACGCAGCTGAGGGCGAGAACTATGAGTGGACCGATATGTATGACCGTATGGCCAAGGATGCCGAAGAGGAAGGCTTCCTGGATCTGGCAGCTCAGTTCCGCGGCGTTGCAGCTGTTGAGAAGACCCACGAAGAGCGCTATCGCAAGCTCCTCCACAATGTTGAGGCCAAGGAAGTGTTCGAAAAGAGCGGCGTCACCCTTTGGGAATGCCGTAACTGCGGCCACCTTGTTCTGGGCGTCAAGGCTCCC
>JAFYUG010000197.1 GCA_017558545.1 Oscillospiraceae bacterium
AGGGAGAGGATAACGCCGGAGTTTCCGCGTGCTCCGCGCAGAAGTGCGGAAGCTGCCTTGGAGGCTGCGTCGGAAAGGCTGTCGTAGCTGCTCTTCTTAAATTCATTGGCGGCGGCGGACATGGTAAGGCTCATGTTGGTGCCGGTGTCGCCGTCGGGAACGGGGAATACGTTAAGATCGTTTATTGCCTGTTTGTTGGCTTCAAGAGCCTCGTAAGCGCACAGCATCATCTCGCCGAACTGCTTGCCGTTTATCATATCTTTCAAAGTGGTTTACCTCCGATTTACCGCTCATAACCGATGTCGCTTTCGGAAAGGCGGCATATTCTCTCTTGCTTTTATACTCTTTCGGCTTAGCCGATCATCATGTTGTCGATGAAAACATTGACGTCCTTAACGGTGACGCCGGTGGCCTCGGTTACCTTGTAGGTAACTTCGCCGATGATGCTCTCGCCGATGGTGGCAAGATTAACGCCGTGCTCCACAACAATGTGCAGCTCGATGGATGCGGTGTTATCCTCGTTGAAGGTGACGAAAACGCCCTTGCTCATGCTCTCGCGGCGGAGAAGCTGATAAAGTCCGCTTTCCTTGGCCTTGCCGGCCATACCCTTAACGCCGAAGCAGCGGGTGGCTGCGTCGCCTGCTATATTGGTAAACACTTCGGGGGAAATGCTGATGGTGCCCTTGGCGGTTTCAATTTTAACCATTATGTTACTCCTTCCGGTTGTGCTCATATATTAAAGTTTGTAATTACATTGTATGCCAGTGTGGTATTATATAATAAAACCCTTGAAATCTCAAGAAAAATTTGTCGTTTTAGGGGCTTTTTCTTTAAAACTTGTTTATCTTGCTTATAAATGAGCTGCCAAATTAGGCTATATTCTACATACACCTTCGATAAAACTGTGTTATAATCAAGTTGCACAAAAACAGATGCCTGTTTTTGTCTATTGTGCGAATAGAGTGGTACGTTATAAACGTATGATACCAATTTTCAGTCTATAAACGGAGGTAACGAATATGCCGAGAAGCAGAAAAACCATGGACGGCAACACCGCCGCTGCCTATGTCAGCTATGCCTACACAGATGTTGCGGGCATTTATCCCATCACCCCTTCCAGCCCCATGGCGGACTGCGTTGACCAGTGGGCGGCAAAGGGCAAGAAAAATATATTCGGTTACAGCGTTAAGGTTATGGAGATGCAGTCTGAGTCCGGCGCCGCAGGCACGGTCCACGGCAGTTTGAATACCGGCACTCTCACCACAACCTATACCGCCTCCCAGGGTCTCCTTTTGATGATACCCAATATGTATAAAATGGCAGGCGAAATGCTCCCCGCCGTTTTCCATGTTTCCGCAAGAGCCATCGCCACCCATGCCCTGAGCATCTTTGGCGACCATTCCGATATCTATGCCTGCCGTCAGACGGGCTTTGCCATGCTGGCCCACAGCAATGTGCAGGAGATAATGGACCTCTCCCCCGTTGCCCATTTGGCAGCGCTGAAGGGCAGCCTGCCTTTCCTCAACTTCTTCGATGGCTTTCGCACCAGCCATGAATATCAGAAAATAGAGGTTTGGGACTATGCCGACCTTGCTGAAATGCTGGATATGGATGCCCTCCACCGTTTCAAAAACCGCGCTTTGAACCCCGAACACCCCCGAATGAGGGGCAGCCACGAAAATGGCGATACCTTCTTCCAAAACAGAGAGGCCTGCAATAGCTTTTATAAGGCTCTGCCCGACATTGTGGAAGAATACATGAACAAGATTAACGCAAAGCTGGGCACAGATTACCGCCCCTTCAACTATTATGGCCATCCCGAAGCAGAGCGGGTCATAGTTGCCATGGGCAGCGTATGCGACACCGCCGAGGAAGTGGTGGATTATCTCTGCGCCAAGGGTGAAAAGGTTGGACTTTTGAAAGTTCGCCTTTACCGCCCCTTCTCCGCTGAGCGCCTTCTCAGAGAAATTCCCGAGACCGCCAGGCGCATTGCGGTTTTGGACAGAACCAAGGAGCCCGGCGGCATGGGCGAGCCCCTTTATCTGGATGTCTGCGCCGCATTCCTGCGCAGCGGCAGAAATCCCCTTATCTGCGGCGGCCGCTATGGTCTCGGCAGCAAGGATACCCCTCCCTCCTCCATTTTCGCCGTTTTCGAGGAACTGAGCCGCCCCAATCCCAAAACCGAGTTCACCGTTGGCATAGTGGACGATGTAACCATGCTCTCCCTGCCTGAGAGAGAAGCCCCCGATACCGCCGCCCCCGGCACAGTTCAGTGCAAGTTTTGGG
>JAFYUG010000198.1 GCA_017558545.1 Oscillospiraceae bacterium
AGCTTTGGTTGCGCTTTTCATAGTTTATGCGGTGGATTTCTCTCTTGAAGTTAGTGGTGGTCTCTCTGGTTGCCTTGTTCTGAATGCGCATATAGGAGAAAAGTTCTCCGCCGCAAAGAAGGAAGTAGTTGAGGAAGGCGATAAGAGGCAGAAGGTTGAGAGGGGAGAAGGGGGGAGAGAGCATGCTGATAAGGAAGTAAGCGGCGTTAACAATGGCCAGCCACTTTATCTTTATGGGGATAATGAAGAAAAGCAGCACTTGGGTATTGGGGAAAAGGGTGGCCAAAGAGAAGAACATGGAAAAATAGATGAACTGGGCATCGATATGATAGCTTATTCCGGTTATGAAATAAACGATGAAGCCGAAAACGATGTTGAAGAGCATACCCGAGAAAAAGAAAATGTTAAATCGGGTGATTCCCCAATATTGCTCAAGCGATTTACCTATAATATAGTAGAAATAGAAAAATAGCAGTATAAGTATTCTGCTGGAATTTGGTATAAGAACAAAGGTGATAAGGCGCCAAACCTGACCCCGCAAAATGTCCGCAGCGGAGAAGGTGAGGAGATTAATAAATGTGCCGGTGGTGTCCATCATGGAGAAAAGCCAAACCGCAACATTGCCCGCCACAACATAGAGCATGAGATTTTTTATGCCAATGCGGGGGTGTTGATAGCAAAACATTGCTATTTTCTTGCTGAGCCATTTCATAGAGTTCATCTCCTTATAATAAAGCTGACAATATCATTTATTACAATATACCCGTTTTGTCAGTAAAAGTCTATGAACAAATTGAAAATAATAAAAAAGTATTGAAAATGAATGCTTTTGTGTTGACAATATGGACTTTGCACTATATAATATATCGTCGTCATTTATCAAGAACGGGCGAGAGGATCAGCTCTGCGACCCCGTGCCAACCTGCAGCCAGTCTGTAAGGTGGTCCTGCTGATAGCGATAAAGGAGTGAGTTGATACGCCGTCGAATCCGCCTCTCTTGCGTCGCAAGGGGCGTTTTTTTTATGCAATATCAAAAATATCCTTTAAGTAATTAATTTTTTGTGGTAAAATATTTTGTTGAAGAAATCTTAGTGAGGTAAATTATTATGAGCGAAAAAAGAAAGAACAGAGTTTTCACTTCCGAGTCCGTAACCGAGGGTCATCCCGATAAGATCTGCGACCAGATCTCCGATGCCGTCCTCGATGCAATACTGGCTGCAGACCCCGCCGCCCGCGTAGCCTGCGAGACCACCGTTACCACCGGTCTTGTCCACGTCATGGGCGAGATCACCACTTCCTGCTATGTGGACATCCCCAAGCTCGTCCGCGAAGTTGTCCGCGAAATCGGCTATGACCGCGCAAAGTTCGGCTTTGACTGCGATACCTGCGCCGTTATCACCTCCATCGATGAGCAGAGCGCCGACATCGCCATGGGCGTTGATAAGTCCCTTGAAGCCAAGGAATCCGGCAGCGAAGAGCTTGACCACGGCGCCGGCGACCAGGGCATGATGTTCGGTTATGCCTGCACCGAGACCGAGGAGCTTATGCCCCTGCCCATCTCCCTTGCCCACAAGCTGGCTCTTGCTCTCACCCGCACCCGCAAGGAAGGCGTAGTTAACTACCTCCGTCCCGACGGCAAAACTCAGGTTACCGTTGAGTATGACGAGAATAATAAGCCCGTCCGCATCGACACCGTTGTCCTCTCCACCCAGCATGGCCCCGAGGTTGAGCTTGCCCAGATCCGCAAGGATATGATTGAGCTCGTTATCAAGCCCACTCTTCTCGCTGAGCTCATGGACGAGAACACCAAGATTTATGTAAACCCCACCGGTCGTTTCGTAGTTGGCGGTCCTCAGGGCGACAGCGGTCTCACCGGCCGTAAGATCATTGTTGATACCTATGGCGGAAGCGCTCCCCACGGCGGCGGTGCATTCTCCGGCAAGGATCCCACCAAGGTTGACCGCAGCGCAGCATACGCAGCTCGCTGGGTTGCCAAGAACATCGTTGCAGCAGGTCTTGCTGAGCGCTGCCAGATTCAGCTTGCCTACGCCATCGGCGTTGCAAAGCCCGTTTCCGTCCGCGTTGACACCTTCGGCACCGGCTCCTATAGCGATATCGAGCTTGAAGAGGCTGTTGAAGCTTGCTTCGACCTTCGTCCCGCTGCTATCATCCGCGACCTTGGTCTGCGCAGACCCATCTATCGCAAGACCGCAGCTTACGGTCACTTTGGCCGCACCGACATCGAGCTTCCCTGGGAGCAGACCGACCGCGTTGACGCAATCAAGAAGTATCTGGAGAAGTAATCATGGCATTTGAAAACGATAGAGAGGACCTTATTGAAGGTCGCAATGCGGTAACCGAAGCTCTTCGCGCCGGCCGCAATATTGATAAAATCTACATCGCCAAGGGCGAAGTTGATAAAACCCTCGGCCACATTGCATCCCGCGCCCGCGAAATGGGCATAGTGGTTGTTGAGGCCGACCGCCGCAAGCTGGACTCCATGTCCGTCACCCACTCCCATCAGGGCGTTGTGGCTCTGGCAGCCGTTCGCGAGTATTCCAGCATAGACGATATCCTCCGCATAGCCGAGGAGAGAGGGGAAGCCCCCTTTGTCATCGTCTGCGACGAAATTTCCGACCATCATAACCTTGGTGCCATCATCCGTACCGCCGAGTGCGTCGGTGTTCATGGCATCATCATTCCCAAGCGCCGCAGCGCAGGTCTCACCCCCATCGTTGGCAAGACCAGCGCAGGTGCAGTTGAGCACATGGCCGTTGCCAGAGTAAGCAACCTCACCGCAGCCATCAAGGAGCTGAAGGATAGAGGCCTTTGGGTTTATGGCACCGCCGCCGATGCTCCCGCAGGTATGTGGGAAACTAATCTCAGCGGCCCCATCTGCCTTGTTATAGGCTCTGAGGGTGACGGTATGGGACGCCTTGTAAGAGAGAATTGCGACGTTTTGGTCAGCATTCCCATGCATGGCAAGGTCAACTCCCTTAACGCATCTGCCGCCGCAGGCATACTCATGTATGAGGTTCTCCGCCAGCGCGGCTAATACTACAAACCAAACTTTTTTCTACCGGAGATAATATGGAAGAGAAAAACTACAATCTGAATATGGATTATGAAAGTGCCTCCCAGGATTTCTCTCTGGATGATATTCTCAACGAATACCGCAGCACTCCCTCCGCTGCGGAGTATGTCCCTTCCAAGGAAAGTGCCCCTTCCGAGAGAATTGTTCTTGAGGAAAGCGGCTCCGGCGAAGTTCGCAGCAGCGTAAGCAGCGTTGAAGAGCTTATGGAGTCCAACATTTCCGCCGAGGAGGCCAAGGCTGAAAATCCCCTTTCCGAGATGGAAATCCGCGCCCTTGTGGATAGCGACGAGAAGGAGCTTTATGCTTCTGCCGAGGTTGACTATGAGCTGGGCGAGGAAGATGGGGAAGAGGAGTTCACCGGGGAAAAAGCCCCCAGGGTGAAGCGCGACCCCAAGCGCAGACGCATTGGCAAGGCCAAGGTGAAGAGAGAGCTTCTCTCTCCCATTGTTGCGCTGCTGGCTCTTATGACCGATAAGCGCAGCCGCATAGCCAAGGCGGATGTAATCATCCCCACCAGAGATGATGAAGATGAGGCCGTCCCCGAAATGGCTCCCGAAAAGGCTGTGAAGCTCTATACCCGCCACATAAAGGGTCTGCTCTTCAGAGCCAAGGTTGCCGCGGTTATCAGCGCTGTTATGCTCTATATCACCTTTGCGGCTTATTCCTTCCTGCCCCTTTTCGGCGCTTTGAAGGGCCCTGTTGGCGCAGGGCTTTGCCTCATGATTATGCTTCTCACCGTTATGATTTGCGGAGCGGATGTAATTGCCGCAGGCATTTTGAATTTGGTAAGACTTCGCCCCGGATATGAAACCCTGGTGAGCCTTTCCTGCATCTTTGCTCTTGTGGATGCGGCAGTTATTGTTTCCAGAGTTACCTCTGAATTCGGCCTGCCCTTCTGCGCCATTGCCGCAATAAGCATGACTCTTTGCATAGTGGGCAACTATTTCACCTGCAAGGGTCTTCGCTATGGCTTCAAGGTTGCAGGCAGCAACATGGCCGGCTGCGTTACCTCCGAGCCCGGAATTGTGGGCAAGGGCAAGGCAATGTATAAGAGCGATAGAGGCATCAAGGGCTTTATAAGACGCAGCGAGGCTGCGGACTTGGGCGAGTATGTCTTTGGAACTCTCAGCCCCATAATTATCATTGCCGCCATCATCTTCTCCCTTTTGGCTGCCTTTGTGCAGAAACAGGGTGAGAGCTTTTTCCATTGCCTTTCCACCATGCTGGCCTGCTCCGCTGTATTTTCCGGCGGAATATGCTTTGCCCATCCCTTTGCCATCACCGCTCAGAAGCTCTATGCAAGCGGCGGCGCCATCTGCGGCTGGGGCGGCGTGCGTGATATAGGCAAGAGTCAGGGCGTTATTATCACCGATAAGGATATATTCCCCGGTGAGAGCGCAAGCGTAGGCAGTATCCGTGTGCTGCAAAATGTCGGCGCTGATAAGGTTATTTCCTATACCGGCAGCGTTATTGTGGCTTCCGCAAACGGCCTTGCTCCCGCGTTTTCCGAGCTTATCCGCCGCAACGGATATAGCATCTGCCGCGTTGAGAACTTCACTCCCCATGAGGGCGGCGGCCTCACCGCCGTTGTAAACGGAGAAAATCTTATGGTGGGCAATAGCGGCTTTATGAATCTTATGGGCATTCGTGTGCCTCAGAAGATGGCCAACCGCAACACCATTTTCACCGCAATCAGCGGTGAGCTTTGCGGCCTTTTTGATATCAACTATAAGCCCCTGCCTTCTGTGCAGGATGCATTGGGCGAGCTTCTCCGCTCCGGCTGCGAAGCTGTTTTTGCCCTTCGCGACTTCAACATGACCCCCGATGCCTTGAGAAACAAGTTCCATGTTTCCGGCGATGGCTTCAGTCTTCCTTCTTACCCCGAGCGCTACCGTCTTTCCGGCATTGTTCCCGCCGAGGATAACCCCATTTCCGCGGTCATTGCAAGAGACGGCATGGTGCCTGTCGTTGAAGTTTCCAAACGAGGCAAGCGCCTTTATTATGGCGTAATGGCTGCCGTTGCCATTGCCGCAGCAGGCAGTGTGATCGGTCTTCTCGCCATGTTCTTCGCCTGCTGGGCAGGCCAGTTTATGTGGGCTCATGCAGCCAAGGCCGCCATCATTATGCTTTTGTGGCTTATCCCCAATGTCCTCCTGGGACTTTGGCTTAGAAGATAAATAATAAATATTGTTTTTATGCACAATTCAGGGCTTTTTGTAGCCCTGAATTGTGCATTTTTAGTAAAAAGCATATTGCAAAGAGAATTTTATTGGTGTATAATTTATCCGTTGTGACAAAATACATTTTTTCATAGATGCTAAATATGCAACAAATTTGCTACACAAGGAGAGAAATCCAAATGAGCTATGAAATCAACAAAATCCGCAACGTCTGCCTTCTCGGCCACGGCAACAGCGGTAAGACCACCCTCGCTGAGAGCATGCTCTTCGCTGCAGGTGCTGTAGACCGTCAGGGTAAGGTTACCGACGGTAACACCGTTTGCGACTATGATCCCGAAGAGATCAAGCGCCAGATTACCATTGCTACCTCCGTTGCTCCCGTAGAGTTCGGCGGCTGCAAGATCAACGTTCTGGACTGCCCCGGCTACTTCGACTTCGCTGGTGATGTAGCTGCTGCTATCCGCGCTGTTGAGGCTGGTATCATTCTTGTTACTGCTAAGGACGGCATCTCTGTTGGCGCAGAGCGCAACTGGAAGGCTCTGAAGAATGCCAATATGCCCACCATGTTCGTTATCTCCAAGACCGGTGAAGAAAACGGCGACTATGCCGGCGTTCTCTCCGCTCTGCAGGAGAAGTACGGTTCCATCGTCTGCGCTGTTACCGCTCCCATGAGCGACGGCACCGGCGTTATCGACCTCGTACACAATGTTGCTTACCAGACCAAGGGCAACAAGACCACCAAGATCGCTGTTCCCGCTGCCGATGCTGACATGGTTGAGTCTCTCCGCGAGACCCTCATGGAAACCGCTGCCGGTGCTGACGAAGAGCTCATGGAAGTCTACTTCGAAGAGATGATGCTCACCGATGAGCAGATCGTTCGCGGCCTCAAGGCCGGTCTGAAGGATCGCACTGTCGTTCCCGTTCTTGCTTCCAACGCTCTTGACGCAAACGGCACTCAGGCTGTTCTGCAGGCTATCGTTGACTACGTTCCCTCTCCCGCAGAGGTTGAAGGCATCGATGCTTCCGCTCCCGTTGCCGGCTTCGTATTCAAGACCGTTTCCGATCAGTTCGGTAAGTACTCCTTCGTCAAGGTTATGGGCGGCAAGATCACTGCTGACCTCTCCCTCCGCAACGTTCGCACCTCCTCCACCGATAAGCTCGGCCGTCTCTACACCATGACCGGCAAGAAGAACGTGGAAGTTAAGGATGCTTGCTGCGGTGATATCGTTGCCGTTGGTAAGATGGAATGGAAGACCGGCGACACCGTTTGCGATCCCAAGCACGAAGTTGAGTTCCCCGCCATCGAAATCGCAGAGCCCTGCTACTCCATGGCTATTTCTCCCAAGACCAAGGGTCAGGACGATAAGGTCGCCGGCGGTCTTGCAAGACTTAACGAAGAAGACATCTCCTTCACCCTCGTAAACAACGCCGAGACCCATCAGATGGTTATCTCCGGCGCCGGCGATATTCAGGTTGACGTTCTCTGCGCCAAGCTGAAGTCCCGCTTCGGTGTTGAAACCGAGCTCCATCCCGCACGCGTTGCTTACCGCGAGAAGATCAAGGGCCGCGTTGAGGCTCATGGCCGCCATAAGAAGCAGTCCGGCGGTAGCGGTCAGTTCGGTGACGTTTGGGTTCGCTTCGAGCCTCAGGATGAGCAGGATGATCTCATCTTCGCCGAGGAAGTTTTCGGTGGCTCCGTTCCCAGAAACTTCTTCCCCTCCGTTGAAAAGGGCCTGCGCAATGCAGTTCAGAAGGGCGTTCTCGCCGGCTATCCCCTTGTCGGCCTGAAGGCTACCCTCTATGATGGAAGCTATCACCCCGTTGACTCCAACGATATGGCTTTCCAGACCGCAGCTCGCCTTGCATACCAGGATGGTATTCCCAAGGCTAAGCCCACCATCATGGAGCCCATCGGCCTGCTGAAGGTTACCATTCCCGATGCAAACCTGGGTGACATCATGGCTGACATTTCCTCCAAGCGCCGTGGTACCGTTCTCGGTATGAACGCTGAAGAGGGTATGCAGATCGTTGAGGCCGAAGTTCCCATGGCCGAAATGAGCTCTTACACCATCGACCTCCGAAGCATGACTCAGGGTCGCGGCAGCTTCTCCTGCAAGTTCATCCGCTACGAAGAGGCTCCCGGCAACGTTCAGCAGAAGGTCATCGAAGAGGCCAAGGCTGCAGCTGAGGAATAAGATAATAAATAACAAAAAAGAGTACGCATCTGCGTACTCTTTTTTTGCTTATGAAGGGGGGTGCAAATTACTCATTGCGATATAAATACTTACCATTCTCAGCATTCCTAAGAACTTGCTTCATACTAACTCCGCTCCCCAAGTCCTTCATATAAAGCTCCTGATTTTCAAAGGCGTTGGGCGGAAGAGGCTTTGTTGTCATAGTTCTTATACCACCGATAATTATAGAGAGAATGGCAATTATACCAAGCAAATACATTTTGTGCCCCTCCTTCTGAAAAGTAAAAATCAAGCTCACTTATAGTTCTTCGCCAGAGCAAAGATAACACCAAATGGGAAATAGATTATTGCGGCGATAACCATCAAAAGTCCTATCATAATATTTCCTTTCTCCGCTTTCAGCCCGGCGGCTTTTTGTACTTTATCCTTATAGTGTGAAGCTTCCTTTTTCCTTACTGCAAATTGCCAGGTTGAACAAGGTATTTTTTCTTATTGCCGCAAAGTAATCATTGGCATTGCGCTCATTTTCATAGTTCTTGCCAATAATCTCAAGTGTTTCCTTGAGCTGGAGCATAGCGGCAAACTGGTGTTTGCATTTATAGCTGCAAAAGCACGAGCAGTTAAGGGCGCTTATTTCGCCATCGTGGTATTCAAACTCGACTTCATAAGGCTTGCTGCCTTCAACAATGGCGTAGCCCTTCTCACCGTCAATGCAGATATACACAACCTTATCTTCTATGTAATATTTGTGGCCGCGGTCTGCTATCTGAGGGCTGACCTTCATGTCCTTGAGATTATCCAAATGGAATTTGGTGTCATCACTTCCGCTGATAATCTCATCCTCAGGCCTTTGAGGAGCAATAAACCATGTGCGGACTTTCTCTCTGGGCAGCGCCTTGCTGTCAAAGCTGACAAAATGGCTTCCGGCCATGAAAAACTGGCCATTAACATTTGTATCTGCTACGGCAATAACGCGCTTATAGTCGGAAAGCTTAATTTTGAAGTTGTAGTTTACCTCGGTGACAAAACCCCGCATACCTTCAAGCTTGCCATCCACAAAAACAATGTTTCCCGGTTTGAGATCAAACAAATCATTGTAGTAAGCCAAAGTCATGTTGCGCTCCGGAAAGTTGACCTGCGCCACAGACTTGCGAGGCGTTGTCTGCGCATTGCAAAGGGGAGAAGTGAGTGTCTCAAACTTATTTTGATTATCCGCCGAAAAACCTATTTTAAATTTCATATCCGCAACCTCCCTAAATTCTGCTTTTTCATCTATGTTTAGAGTTTACCGCTGCAGGTGTCCGATAAACGGGACTTAAAAAGCGATGCAGCGATGAAAGCGAAAAATTTACTGTGAAAAGACCAAAGTAAAGTAAAATAGCTACTCTTTTTTTGCGTATCTCAAAAAATGTATGGAAATCTGATGCATTAAGTGGTATTATATATAGTTGTAAAACTATGATGTTATACTTTTAGGAGTAAACTTATGAAAAACAAAGGAAATATTTTTGGTCTGGCATGGCATGGAGCAATCCTGCTTTGCGCAGCGGTTTGTGTCTTTGCTCTTCTCTTCACCTCCTGCACCAACTATAAAGGCTCCGATGCCTTTGTTTCCGAGAAGGTGGAAAAGGAAGATAAAAACGACAAGAACAACGATAAAGATAAAAAGGAAGAAGAGCCCGCAGCTCCCGAAGTTGAGCTCACCGATCCTCTGGTAGGCATTGGCGGCAAAAACGAGGGCGAGGGCGGCAACGAAAACCAGCAGAGCGAGGCTCAGCAGCCTCAGCAGACCGGCACCGTTCTGGGCGTAACCGAGGACGCAGGCAGAGAATATCTCGATAAGATTATCTTCCTTGGCGACTCCACCACCTACGGCATTGGCTTCTACTATGACAAGGGCTACACCGACCTCTGCCCCCCCAGCCAGATTTGGACTCCCTCCAGCGGTACTCTCACCCTCTCCAACCAGTCCACCGCAACTGTTGTCTATCCTCCCACCGGTGCAGAAATCCCCATCGTTGATGCTGTCACCGATGCTAAGCCCGAAATCATGGTGCTGACCCTTGGTGTAAACGGCGTTTCCTTCATGGACGAGCAGTGGTTTGTTGATGAATACAGCGCTCTTATCAACACCATTAAAACCGCAAGCCCCGAAACCAAGATTATACTTAACTCCATCTATCCTGTGGCTGCAAGCTACAAGCACATAGACTCTATCAGCAATGAAAAAATCCGCGCAGCAAATGAGTGGATTCAGACCATTGCCGAGACCACCGGCTGCAAGTATCTCAACACCTATGAGATTTTAGTCTCTGCCGATGGCACTCTCCCCGAAAGCGACCATAACGGCGACGGTATCCACCTCAGCGGTGAAACCTTCGGCAAGGTTATGGAGTATATCCGCACCCACGCATATAACTAAGAAATGATGGTGACACAAATGAAAAAGATTAAAAGAAGCCTTGCCCTTATTCTCGCTGTTATGATGCTTGCCTGCCTCCTCTGCGCCTGCGGCGACAAGGCAGAAGAGAAGAACGTTCCCGCCGCTGACATCGCAGCCGCCGTTGCCGAGAAAATCGGCAAGACCGATGCTCTTGCCGCCGTTGACGGCAACTGGATCAAGGGCTGGATGAAGGCCGATGTTGCCAACTTCGGCGACTATACCGTTTACCTCAACGCCATCGGCGCAAACGTAGACGAGTTCGGCGTTTTCAAGGCCGGCGAGAATATGTCTGTTTCCGAAATCGAGACCATGGTTAAGAACTATCTGGACCTCAAGCTCCAGAGCTGGATGGACGAATATATGCCCGAAGAGAAGTACAAGGTTGAAGACGCCAGCTATGAAATCGTCGGCAACTATGTAATGTACACCGTTCTCTCCGCCGAGGATGCTCAGATTGCCTACGCAACCTTCAAAGAGATGCTTGGCTGATTGACCAAGCTAATTGACCAATCAATAAAAAAGACCGAAAGGATAATCCTTTCGGTCTTTTTTGCGTTCAGTTAACTATAGCCCCCTCTGACGAGGGGGCTGTCAGCGAAGCTGACTGGGGGAGAGATGGCCAAAGCTCAGGTTTTGATAGAGAGAATAGGCTTTATATTTTCTCTCCCTCCGCCTCACTATGTTCGGCACCTCCCTCGTCAGAGGGAGGCATTTATTTTTTGAGCTTTTTTGAGGGAAAATCAGTTCATACCCTTCAGAGTGGTTGAATTATTCAGCACCATGGTGGAATAGAGGAAGAGCACATCTGCTCCTTCAAAATCCACGAAGTTTTTAAGCATCATGGGCTGGATATATCTGATGTCTATAACAGTAACCTTGCCATAGCCCTGAGCAAGCAGGGGAGCAATGGCGCTTCCGAAGCTATCGCGGAAGATAATAAGCTCCTTTTGGGTATTTACAGAGGGATTTTCAATGGTCATAAGGCTGATAGGACCGCTAAGGAACATTTCGTAG
>JAFYUG010000199.1 GCA_017558545.1 Oscillospiraceae bacterium
AAAGTGCTCCACGGCGTTGCTGGTGCGGTCAAGGGTGGAGTCATGGAGCAAAACAAGCTGACCGTCGGCAGTGGTGTGAAGGTCAAATTCGAAAACATCCAGCTCATACTCGGTGCTCTCAACGCAGTTTTTAAGAGCGGCCATGGTGTTTTCGGGGGCAATGCCGCCGCCGGCTCTGTGGCCGGAGAGCATGGTGGTGCCCAGGGGAGTGATAAGAGGATTGGAGCATTCCTCGGTGGAAATGGCGGCAACATTGGTCTTGCGGGTCACGCGCCAGAAAAGGAAGCCTGCCAAAAGGGCAAGAACAAGGATGATAACAAGGATAATGATAAGAGCCTTCTTAATGCGCTTTTTTGCCTTGGCGCTGAGAGGGCAGCCTGCGGCAAACCAGCGGAAGGTCATGGGCCAAATGGCTGCGGCAAAGACGCAGACAAGGAAATAGCGGATGGCGGTGGTGTAAAGCACATCGCCGAAAATGGCCCCCAGAAGGGGCTTGGTGCCTTCCTTGATGGCAAGGGTGAGGATAAGACCTATAAGCACCTTGGGAATCTGACGCAGGAAGGAAGCCTTGGGAGAGAAGTTAACATAATGACGCTCAATCCAAAGGCTGACAATAATACCGAGGCAGCTGCCCAAAAGGGTCCAGCCGTTCTTAACACCGGAATGGAGGTTGTGAGCATCAATATCGGCAGGCCATGCCTTGAGGTTTACATAAATAACGAACGCCAAGGAGAGCACAGCCAAAATGCCGTAGAGAATATAGAGGGCTGCGCCCTTGCTGCCCTTCTTTTCGAACACAGGCCAAAGAGCAAAAACCAGCACTACGCCAACGGCAAGGCTGACGAGAACATCGGCAGGAGTGTGCACGCCAAGATACATGCGGGAGAAGGCGGTGAGAAGCAGAAGAGCAATGGTGAGAATTCTGACCCAAAGCTTCCCGGTGAATCTTGCAATGCCGCCCATGGTGGTGGTAACGGCCTGAGTGTGGCCGCTGGGGAAAGAATAGCCGGTGGCGGCCTCTCTTGCGGACTCAACAATGGTGAAGGAAGGGTCTTTCACCCAAGGTCTGGGGATGCGGAAGCTGAGCTTGAGGAACTGGTTAACAAGAGTTCCGCCGAGACCTGTGAACATAACGTAAAGGCCCTTTTCCTTGCTGACGCACCAATAGATAATAATGGCCAAAACAAGGAAGGCGATTTCGTCGCCAAGATAGGTGATAACGGAGAAAAAGCTATCAAGAACGGGATTTCTGATGCTTTCCAGCAAGTACAAAAACTGCATTTATCTTATCCTCCTGTGGATTTAGTTTTTAAGAGCTTATCAGCTCTGAGCAGACTTTTTTCTGTCGGCAATAAACATGCCGAGGGTTATGAGCACAGCGCCAACTATGCCCATGAGGCTGAGGGGCTCATCCAGCACTATAACGCCGGTGAGCATGGTGAAAAAGGGGATGATGTAAACATAGTTGCAAACTATAACTATGCCCAGCCTTTTGCTGGCGGCGCTCCAAAAAATATAGCCGATGGCGGAGCAGATAAAGCTGAGGAACACAACGCAAATTATGCTCTCCCAGGAGAGCAGGGGGGCGAAGGAGAAGCTTTTGCCCTCAATAAGAGCTATGGGCAGGGCGGTGAAAAAGCCCCAGAACATAAGTCGGCGGGTTAAAAGCAGGTTTTCATATTTGTTCATGGCCTTGCCAAGCAAAATGGAGTAAACTGCCCAGCTGGCGGCAGCTCCGAAGCTGAGAAGGTCGCCCAAAGGGGAGAGCTTCAGCACAACCTGTCCGTTAAAAACAACCATAGCAACGCCGACTATGGCAACTGCAAAGCCCAGTATGCATCCTTTGGTGAGCTTTTCATCATGGGTGAAAAAGTGGGCGGCAATGGCGGTGAGTATGGGAGCGGCAGCCACGATTATGCTTACGTTGGAGGCATAGGTATGGGTGAGGGCTGAGTTTTCAAAGAAAAAATATAGGCTGCAGCCGCTGATGGCCAGCAAGACGAAGAAAACTTCTTCTTTGAAGCTGAGCTTCAGCTTTTTGGGGCAGCATAGCCAAAGAGCGCCATAGGCCAGGGCGAAGCGGATGAGCATAAGCTGAGTGGGGCTGTAGCTTTCCAAAAGTATTTTGCTTGCAATGAAGGATGAGCCCCATGCTATGGCTGTGAACAGGGCAAAGCCATGGGCAAGAAGGGCGGAGGGCTGCTTTTTCATAGGGATAAGTCCTCGGTGGAAATTGGTTTATCTAAATCAAATTACCAGTAAAAAAACAGGGCATCCACCCTGTTTTTTGTTTTAGAACAATGTGATTATCCTTTTATGGCCCCCTCTGACGAGGAGGCTGTCAGCGAAGCTGACTGGGGGAGATACTACAAAAACATGCTATCTTTTGTTTTTTCTCTCCCTCCGCCTCGCAAAGCTCGGCACCTCCCTCATCAGAGGGAGGCTTATTTGAATAATCCGAATCTTCTAAGCCGTTAGGCCTAGAAGATATCTTAGCATGTCAAAGTACCATACTGCCATCTTATGAGATAGAGCAGCGGGGGCGTGTGTAGGGGGCGTGTGTAGGGGGCGAAGCGCCCCCTGCACGTCAAAATCTGAATATTCTAAGCCGTTAGGCTTAGAATATATCTTCTTCTACTTTTTCGGGGGGGAGCTCCAGAGCGGCGGGGTTCTTGAGATAATACTTCAGGAACTTGAAGGCCGTGGAGTAATAGAAACCGTCGCAAATGCGCTCGTCGGTAACGGCCTTATAGTCCATATACTTGCGCTCAACGGGAGAGCCGTCCTTATCCAGCTCAACAACTCTGCGCTTGGTGCCGAAGGAGATGAAAACGGGCAGAGTGCCGAAGTTATAGATGTGGTGATAAATGGGGTTGAGACCAAGAGAGCCAAGGTCGGTGATAATCATGCTGCCGTGGAAGGGGCTGAGATCCAGCAGGGAGGTGGGCAGCCAGCCCATGTAATCGCCAACGCGAATGAGCCAAACGGCAAAACGGAAGATGAAGCCGGGGAGCTTGCCCAGCATGCTGGCAAAGGCCTCGGTGCCGCTCTCGCCGGTGTTGGCCTTGATTTCGTCCACCTTTTCGTTGACCATGCGGTAAATATCAAAAATGGTGGCATCGGGCTGAAGATGGAGCTTAACGGGGGTTTCGCCGGCCTCGAGGGTCATGGCGCGCTTAACCATGAAGCAAAGCTCAACATCGTTGCGGGCATAAATCTTCTGACCTGCAACAAAGCGGTTAACGCCGGGGCAGTGGCAAAGCATGCGGGTGTAAGCAGCAAGGAAAACATGGAGCATGCCCATGCCCTTCCAGCCTTCTGCGCGCTTTTCGCGAATCCACTTTTCGGTGGCGGAAATTTCGATGGAGTCAGCGAAGTGATTGCAGCCGTCGTTGCGCTGAGCCATTATGTAGGGCATGAATTTGGTAATGGGGTCAATGGAACGCACAAGTCTGCCTTCCTTGCGGTCGCCGAAGCGGCGTTTATAGATAACTTCCTGTGCCATAACATTTAATCCTTTCCTGATAACTTATGCAAAGATGTACATATTTTAACAAATATATTATACACAAATCAAAAAAATTAGCAAGGCTTAAACGCGGCTGAACTATGCGAGAAAGAGATATAAAAAAGGCAGCGGCGTTTTTTTCGCAGCTGCCTTGATATTTTTCAGAGAACTTTGCTCAAAAATTCCTGAGTTCTGGGGTTCCGGGGATTGGTGAAGATGGCTTCGGGAACGCCCTGTTCCACCAGTTTGCCGTCTGCCATAAAGAGGACGCGGTGTCCCACCTCACGGGCGAAGCCCATCTCGTGGGTGACCAC
>JAFYUG010000006.1 GCA_017558545.1 Oscillospiraceae bacterium
CGCTATTGCGAAAGTCCTTTTTGGATTTATTAAGTTCTGCCTTAGCCAAGAAGAGCGGACTGGCCGTGGGCATAGACATAGCCGGTGCCGCCGGCAACATACATACGGTGGCCGGTAACATAGGCGGAGAGGTCGGAAGCGAAGAACAGAGCAACGCCTGCGATATCCTCGGGAGTGCCCATACGGTTCATGGGAACCTCGGTGTAAGCAATCTTGTTGAAGGTTGCCTGTCTGGCCTCAGCCTGTTCGGGGGTGAAGAGCTCATCCCAGAAAGGAGTTACGATGGGGCCGGGCATGATGCAGTTAACGCGGATGCCGAGAGGAGCAAGATCCATTGCCAGGTTAACGGTGAGGGACTCAACGCCGCCCTTTGCCATGTGATACTCATAGGCGGGGGTGGTGGGGTTGAATGCGCCGTTGGAGGAGCAGAGGATGATGTTGCCCTTCTTGCGTTCCTTCATGTGGGGAACAACTGCGTTTACCATGTTGAATGCGCCCTTGAGGTTAACATCGATGGTGATGTTGAAGGTCTCCTCGGGGGAGAGGCCGGAGTTGCCGTCGAAGGTTCTGCCGGCGTAGTTGGCCAGAATATCAATCTTACCGAACTCTTCAAGAGTCTTTTCAACGATGTAGAGGCAATCTTCGTTGTTCTGAATACGCAGGGGAGCGTAGTAGCGGGCTACGCCGCCTTCGGCCTCGATGGCCTCAACAACAGCCTTGCCCTTCTTCTCGCTGGTGCCGCCGATGATAACAACGGCGCCTTCTCTTGCAAAATATTTAGCGGTAGCTTCGCCCATGCCGCTGGTGCCGCCGGCGATGATGGCTACCTGACCCTTAAGCATATCTTTCATAAGAAAATCTCTCCTTTTTTACTTTACAAGTCTGCCCTTGGCCTCAAGATCCTTGCAAAGGTCAAGGATGGTGGTCTCGATGGGAGACTCGGGGGGATAGACGTGGTCAAAGCCGATGGCCTTGAACTTCTTTTCGTCGTCGGCGAAGTCATGCTTGCCAACGCCGAGGATACCGCCGATGGAGAGGATGATATCGTCAAGACCTGCCTCGATGCACTTATCGCGGAAGCCCTGGCAATCCTGCTCTGCCATACCGTAGAGGGAGCTGACGAACATTGCGTCTGCATTGGTCTCCAGAGCTGCGCTGATGAATTCTTCAGCGGAGGTCTGAGCGCCCATGGCAACAACGTTGAAGCCCTGCTCGCGGAGAACGCGGCTTATGAGCTTGGTGCCGATGACGTGGGAGTCAACGCCGATGGTACCGGTAACAACGGTGGGAGGATTCTTCTTGATGGCTTCGGCATACTCGTTGGGCTGCTCTTCCTCGTAGTTGATCTCCTCGATGGGATCGATGAGGGTGCCCTTGGAGAGGGTGAAGAAGTCAGCGATGGAAACCTTGTAGTCCATCTTGCGCTTTTCATACTCTTCGCGCTCTGCAATCTTGCCGCGCTCATACTCGCGAACTTCCTGAGGAATGGGAACGTTGCCGTATTCAAGATAGCGAACAGCGCCGTGGAGGTCGCGAACGCCGAGGGTGTTGTCCTGCAGATGCTGGCTGATGGAGAAGGGGCAGTCCAGAACGCCGGTCTCAAGAGCCTTTACGATACCGACAGCAACGTCGCCTTCGCCAAGTTCCATGACCTTGTCAACGATGGCAGCAACAGCCATGTAGCACATACGCTCTTCGAGGTCGATGTCCTTGGACTCGATCTGGAAGTTCTGCTGGCGAACAACGTTGTAGATCCAGTTGGCGCTGCGGTAAGTCTGCTTGTGGGACTCAAGAGAGGGAACGCCGATAGCTTCGTCGATGGTCTTGACGGAGCAGGCGGGAACATTGGCGAGAGCGCCCAGCATTGCGGTGTAGTTGATGTAACCGAATGCCATGCCGACATCTCTGGGGAAGGAATAGAGGAAGCTCTGGTTGGCGATGATGCCGGGGATTTCGCAGTCGGCGTGGCCGTACTTATCCAGCATATCTCTGTAAACGCGCTCAGCTGCGCGGAATTCGCCAAGGTCCTGAGCGATGTTGCCGTTGAAGTTAAGCATGGGGGAGAAGCTCTTTGCGCCCTGACCTGCAGAGAGGAGAGCTTCAAGAATTTCGCAGGCGATGCCTACATAGGTGGGGATAACGCCGTTGGCCAGCCAGCCGTGGGTGGCGTGGTTGATGATGTGGCCGCGCTCTGCATAGTAACCGGAAAGACGGGCGGAATACTGAGCGGTGGCAACGCATTCCTGGGGCGAAGCGCGCTTATCGTAACCTGCTACCCAACCGAACATACTCTGGGGAATAGCGCTGATACCGGAAGCGAAGCTCATCTCAGCGATGAAGGCCTGGCCTTCCTTGGAGCTTCTGGAGTCGAAAGCGCCAACGCAGGATTCGATAACCTTACGGGTGTTCTTAACGCCGTGGTTGATGATGGGGAAGCCGTTGAGCTTTGCAACGCCGGTGCGGTTACTCTCGTCGAGAGCCTGCTGAGCCAGGTCAAAGCGCATGTTGCGGCTGTAGGAGTCGGTGGTGAAGGGGAACATATAGACGTCAACGTCGTTAAGTCCCTGCAGAAGCTCGATTTCCTGCTCCAGAATGGGGGTACCGGAACGGGGGTACAGGCTGGTCTTCTTCTCAGCCTTGTACTTTTTGAGCATCTTGTTCATGTTCTTGTGGTCGGGAAGGCTCTTGTTATAGGCAACTGCCTCTTCAAGGTCGATTTCCTTACCGGTGGGCCATGCGCTGATAACCTGTTCGTGCTTCTTCAGAAACTCGTCTTCAGGCATCTTGACGTCGCGTACATAAATCTGACTGTTATCAAGCATTTGATTACATCCTTTCTGTATAGCCTAAAAAAAGCATTTACCAGTGGAGAGAGCTTGCGCTCCCTCCACTGGAATAGGGATCATCTTGATTAGGAATTAGCCCCAGTTGTTCTCGTCGTAAGCGCGGGAAACGATGTCGGCAACCAGTTCCTTGGTTACGGGCATGGGAGGAGGTGCGATACCGCCGAAGCCCTTGATTTCCATTTCTACCTGCATAACAACTTCATCGGGAACCTTCTCAAGGAGTTCTTCCTTCTTCAGGCCGAGAGCAGCCATGCCGGGCAGGTTGACCTTGCGGAGCAGGTCGGAAGCTGCCTGATATGCAAGAGCGCCGATTTCTTCGCCGGTTGCGCCTTCGGGAACTTCGGTGCCCAGGCACTCGGTGATGTACTTAACCTTCTCAGGCTGTGCGGGAGCGATGGCCTGCAGAACCTGGGGCAGGGTGACGGAGCAGCCGTGACCATGGGGAACATGGAACTTTGCGCCGAGAGAACGGCCGATGTCATGGCAGAGGTGGCAGAAGGGGCCGGACATAGCCATGCCGCCGAGGGTGGCAGCCAGCATCATGCCTTCGCGAGCTTCCAGATTGCTGCCGTCTTCATAAGCGGCAACGAGATACTTACCAACAAGGCGGATGCCTTCGCGGCCGAGAATGGTGCTGAGGCTGTTGGCCATTGCGGAGGTATAGGACTCGAAGCAGTGGCAGAAAGCGTCAAGGCCGGTGGTGGCGGTGACATACTTGGGCAGACCGAGGGTGAGCTCGGGGTCAACAATACCGAGGTTTACAGCGCAGCCAACGCCTGCGATGTTGGTCTTGATGCCAAGCTCGGTGTTGGTGATGGTGCCGCCGGGAGTGCATTCACTGCCGGTACCTGCGGTGGTGGGGATAACTATGAGGGGAACGCTGGGCACGGTGACAACACCGGTGCGGCCAAAGTACTGACGGAGGGGAGGAGGATTCTTGATGAGCAGCTTAACGCCCTTTGCGGTGTCCATGGAGCTGCCGCCGCCGAGACCAACAACGCCGTCAACGCCTTCGTTGATAGCGAGAATGCCGGCCTTCTCAACGGACCAATCGGGGGGATCGGCGATAACTTCGTCGAAGGTGATAACCTCGAGGCCTGCTTCTTCGATGGAAGCGATAACCTTATCGGCAATACCTGCGGCCTTGATGCCCTGGTCATAAACAACCATGATCTTGGTGCAGCCGAATTCCTTGAGCTTCTTACCGGTCATCTTGGCGGAGCCGGAACCGAAGAGGATGGGGTTTGGAGTGTGAAATACAGTTTCCATAGCCATTTTATCTCCTTATTAAATAAATATAAAACATTTTTTATCGCGGTTTTTCGCCCGAACCGAGCTTTCCGCGTCGGGTGAAAAGAGGCAAATTTGCTGCTGAAAAAATAAGCCCAATTCCCCATATCATAGTTTAGAATAGACGGCGTAATAATGCAAGTAATGCATTGCAATAATGAGCTGAAAGCTGAAATTTTACAATTTAATTATATGAAAAATCACGAATGGTTTAAATCATAATTTAATTAAATGCCAAAAATAATGATAAAATTTTTGCATAAAATGTATGCTTTTTACGTGGAAAAAGAGTGTGCTAACCACTCTTGCCATTTGTCGGCGCGGAGGATATACTATTGGTAAGTAAGTCCCCTTTAAAAAGGAGCGAAGAGCATGGAAAAGAGATTTGAAAGAAATATTCCCGCCATAAGCGAGGCTGAGCAGGCCTTGCTGAAAACCAGGCATGCCGCAATTATAGGCTGCGGCGGTCTTGGAGGATATATCATAGAGTTTCTCGCCCGCTCCGGCATAGGAGCTCTCACTGTTGTGGACGGGGACTGCTTCGACGAAACAAACCTAAACCGCCAGACTCTCGCCCTGCCCGCCCTTGTAGGCTGCGGCAAGGCCGAAGCCGCTGAAAAGCGCATAAATGCCATAGATGCGAATATTAAGGTAAAAAGAGTGGATGAATTTTTCACCGCCGAAAATGCGGAGGAAATTCTCGCCGATGTGGACATAGTCATGGATGCGCTGGATAACATAGCCTCCCGCCTTGTGCTGGAAGATGAGTGCGCCAAAAGAGGTATAAGCCTTGTCCACGGCGCAATTCAGGGCTGGATGGCTCAGGTGTGCGTGGTGCGCCCCGGCAGCGGAATGCTCCATAGTTATTATGGAAATGCGGCAGGCCATGGCAGCAAAAGTGTTCTGCCACATGTGCCTCCCTTCTGCGCGGCCATGCAAAGCGGCGAGGCCATCAAGCATCTTTGCGGCAGACCCACGGAGATAGAAGGCCGGCTTCTCATAGCCGATTTGCAGGCTATGGAGTTTTTCGACATAGAGATATAAACGGAGATAAACTATGGAAAGAGAAAACTATTCAAATTTCATACGCATTTTGGAGCATGAGCTCATCCCCGCTTTGGGCTGCACCGAGCCCATTGCCATAGCCTATGCAGCGGCCAGGGCCAGAGCCGTGCTGGGAGCTATGCCTGAGAGGATAGAGATAAATTGTTCCGGCAATATCATCAAAAACGTAAAGGGCGTAACCGTGCCCAATTCCGGCGGCCTTGTGGGCATAGAAGCCGCCGCCATACTGGGCGCTCTCTGCGGCAATGCCGATACGGAGCTTGAGGTTTTGGGCAGCGTCACCGATGAGGATATAGTCCGCTGCAAAGAGCTTGTGGACAGTAAAATGTGCTCCATCTCCCTTGTTAAGGACGTGGATAATCTCTACATAGTGGCAAGCCTCTTCGCAGACGGCCACAGCGCCTCCGTTTCCGTTGTAAACCGCCATACCCTCATAACCAGAATTGAGAAGGATGGGGAAGTTATCTTCACAAACGACGTGGGAGGCTCTGTGCAGCGCAAGGAGGATTATTCCTGCCTCAATGTCCGCAACATACTGGACTTTGCCGATAACGTGAACATAGAAGATGTGCGCCATATTATCTCTCCTCAGATAGAGCTGAACTCCGCCATAGCCAAAGAGGGAATGAAGGGAACTTACGGCGCCGCCGTGGGCTACACCCTTTTGCAGGTTTTCGGCGATAATGTCCGCACTCGCGCCTGCGCCATGGCTGCCGCCGGCTCCGATGCCCGTATGGGCGGCTGTGCCTTGCCCGTAATCATAAACTCCGGCTCCGGCAATCAGGGCATGACCGTTTCTCTGCCGGTTATCGAGTATGCAAAAGACCTCAATGTAAGCGAGGAAAAGCTTTATAGAGCCTTGGTGCTCTCCAACCTCATTGCCATCCACCTGAAAACCTATATAGGCTCCCTCTCCGCCTTCTGCGGAGCGGTCAGCGCCGCCGGTGCTGCGGGAGCGGGTATAAGCTATCTCTTCGGCTGCGGCTATGAGGAAATCGGATATACCATTATCAACACTTTGGGCAACGTTGGCGGCATAGTCTGCGACGGCGCCAAGGCCTCCTGCGCCGCCAAGATAGCCTCCGCCGTCCATGCGGCCATAGTAAGCCACTATATGGGCAGCCATGAGCGCGTTTTCCGCGCAGGCGAAGGTTTCATTAAGGATGATTTGGAGTCCACCATCCGCTCCATGGGCTATATAGGCCGCGTGGGTATGAAGGAAACGGATGAAGAAATTTTGAATGTCATGATAGACAAAGCGGAAATATGAAAACAAAAAGTCCTGAATCTCTTCGAGTGAGAATCAGGACTTTTCTTATGCATTTGCAGCCTTTTCAAGGCAGGCGCTTATTATGTTGAGGCAGCGGTAAAACTCCACTCTCTCCTCGGGGGAGAGCTCCTTGCCTATGGAGTCCAGCACCGCGCCGATTTTTGCGGCGATCTCTCCGCCAACGGCCTCGCCCTTTTCGCTGAGGACTATGGGAGCCTTGTAGCGCTTGCCCTCGCTCTCCCGGGAGAGAACATATCCGTCCGCCTCCAAACGGCTGAGGGCGCGGGAAATGGTGGCCTTGTCCTCCTGACAAAGCTCGCAGAGCTCCGCAGCGGTGAGGCTGTCCTCCCGGCTGAGATAGTAAAGGCAGGAGGTGTGGACACTGCCCAGATTGTGCTGGGACATTTCATGAAGCTTTATTCTGCGAATATTTCTGTTTATCTTGGCCATAAGAACCGTGAAGGTTTCAAATCTTTCCATAAATCAAAGTTA
Organism: Oscillospiraceae bacterium; assembly: GCA_017558545.1. Lineage (GTDB taxonomy): Bacteria > Bacillota > Clostridia > Oscillospirales > Oscillospiraceae > SIG459. The sequence continues at coordinate 6,964 of JAFYUG010000006.1, forward strand.
CCGCCTTGCGTTAAATGCTTGAATTTTCAACAATAGCTTAGCATTTTTCCGTCAAAAAGTCAATATTGTCGAAATAGGTTGCCATTTACAAAAATTCACCAATGGTAAATAAAACTGTCGCATTTATGGAATAATAGTTGAAAAATCTTGACTTATGCAGCTGATAGCTATATAATTGCCATAGCCTGAACGATATAATCC
>JAFYUG010000200.1 GCA_017558545.1 Oscillospiraceae bacterium
CATTTTATCGGCAAGTTCTTCTTGTGACCAACCGTTTTTCTTTCTAAGTCGAATTATTTTATCTGCTAAAATCATTCTCGTTACCTCCTTGGTGATTTTGTACCATCATTATAGTGTTTATGACGGTTACATACCACCAAAAAACACCTTGCAATATGTCAACTGGGGGTTGCCAAACAATTTTTAGCTAATCCATATTTGAAAGCTATCATATAAACACCTAAAGAAACTTCAAATTTTCTTTATTATCGCTCTGCGAGTTTGAAGCCAATACCCCAAACTGTTTCGATATAATCCACTCCGTTGACATCTTGCAGTTTCTTACGAAGATTGCTGATGTGCTGTTTCAGGGAACGCTCGGTGCAGTCGGGGGTGTCCAGACTGATTCTGTCAAGCAGGACACTCTTTGCAATAACCTGTTTGGGATTCTCCATCAGCAGCTTCAAGATAGCATACTCTGTTCGGGTCAGCTTCACAGCCTGTCCCTGTACCGTAAGAGAAAGGGAAAACATATCCAAAACCAAATCGCCAACGGAAAGGGATTTTGCTTCACCATGTTGTTCTGCCTTGCGAAGCTGAACGGTAATACGGGCAAGAAGCTCCTTTGTATCAAAAGGCTTGGTCATGTAATCTGCCGCACCGCCCAGCAGGAGGTTTACCTTGTCTTGTACATCTATTTTTGCGCTGAGAACGATAACAGGAATGTTCTCAATGTGGGGCAGAACTTCCTCGCCGGACAGACCCGGCAGCATCAAATCCAGCAGCACCAAATCGGGTTTGTTTTGTGAAAGAAGATATAACGCTTCTGTGCCAGAGTATGCACGAAGAACGGCATACCCCTCCTGTGTCAGCACTTCCGTCAACATATCTCCAATATGAATATCATCATCTACAATTGCAATTGTTTTCATAGTTTAGTCTCCAATACAACTCTAATTAAAATTCAAGTTTGTTTAACCGATCGTATCATAGATTCATAAAATTGCAAATATAAAGACCGACCATTCAGATACTTTCGTATCAAAATGATCGGTCTTATTTGGTCGGAGTGAGGCGATTCGAACGCCCGGCCGTCCAGCGGCGCAGACGCCGCGACGGCCGCTTGCGGCCATATTATTAAAAAAACGCCTGCGGCGTTTTTATGAGGCCGTGCGTCCAAATCGCATAAACAAGTCCCAATATAAATAATAAAGCCCACCCTTAGGTGGACTTTATTATTTGGTCGGAGTGAGGCGATTCGAACGCCCGGCCTCATGGACCCGAACCATGCACGCTACCAACTGCGCTACACCCCGAAATAAAAGCTTATTAATTATATTTGGATTTATAGGCTCTGTCAAGAACTTTTGCCTTAGGCTTGTTCTTATCCTTATTTGGTTAGAATAAACATATTGCAAGATAGCTAACCGAGGAGAGGATAATATGAAACGCAAAAATATATTGCTTGCCGCAGTTATAATAGCTGCCGTTTTCGGCTTTCGCGGATTGTTTCCGGACACTGCAAATAATATCAAAGCCGCAATAGCGGGAGTTTTCAGCCGGGATATCGATTATAAGGAGGTCTTTTCCGACCTTGGCAATGCTGTACCGGCGTTTCTGGGCAGAGAAGAAAAGGAAGAGGACTACACCGAAGTTCTCAAATCTGATGAAAGCTTCATTATAGATTATGCCCAGTCAGGTGGGGAGCGTCTGATGTCAGAAATGGCAATGGCCGAGGGAGAAGAGCCTATTAGCCTTGCAGAGCTTCCTGACGCGGTTGCGGCCTTCCTTGAGTCTCAGCAGCAGTATGCGGATTTAGATCTTCCCGAGAATGTGAGCTATGAGTATCTCTCTTTGCCATTTGAAAAATGCGCTCCCGTGGCCGGATATAATTCCTCAGGCTTTGGCTACCGCACCCACCCCATCCATGGGGATGTGCGTTTTCATTATGGCACGGACTTTGCCGCATGGTCGGGTGAAAATATTTATGCCTTTGCCGATGGCGTAGTTACACACGCAGGCTGGTCGGATAGCTATGGAAACTATATAACCATTGAGCACAGCGATGGCTGGGAGAGTCTGTATGCCCATTGCAGCATTCTCTATGTAGAAAACGGCGATGCAGTCTGTGCAGGGGATAAAATAGCCCTTGTGGGCGATACCGGAATGGTCACAGGCCCTCATCTTCATTTTGAGCTGAGCCATGAAGGAATATATACAAATCCTGAGTATTATTGGGGCTGATGGGGCGGGTTAAATGGCTTATCACTCCTGCCGGAGCACTGCTTTTATCCATTGGCATATTTCTTGATGAAAGCAACCTTCTTTTGATGCTGGTGCCGGCTGTGCTTATACATGAATGCGGTCATATTCTGTTTCTGAAATTATTCGGGTATGAAATAAGAAGTGTCGGTATCGGCGCATTTGGCCTTGAAATTGATTATACAGGCTATCTTGAAGGTCTTGGCGGCTTTGCATCCATTGCCGCAGGGCCTCTCTTCGGCCTTATATATGGAGCGTGCTGCCAAATTCCATCAAAGGAATTTTGGAATATAAGCGGCGGCATGAGTATAGCGCTGTCCCTGTTCAATCTCCTGCCGGTTATACCATTGGACGGAGGCAGACTTTTGATGCTTATAGCAGGGGAGAGGGGGAAATGTATTTCCCGGGGAATAAGCATGGCTATTTTTGCCATAGCTGCGATTTTGTCCGTTGCAAAAGGCTGGATATCTCTTCTAATAATGGCCTCGTGGCTTCTGATCTATAATCTGAGAAACATATAAAGCAAACTATTCTATTGCAATTCCTGTTGCCATGTTATAAAATATTATGACTATTTTTACAGGAGTACACTATGAATTCTAAGCTTAAACGCATACTGCCCAAGGTGCAAAAGCCTGCGCGCTACACCGGCGGCGAGTATAACGAGATAAAGAAGAACAAAGCCGACGTGGATCTCCGCGTTGCCTTCTGTTTCCCCGATACCTACGAAATAGGCATGAGCAATGTTGGTATGCGCATTCTTTATGGCACCATGAACTCCATGCCCAATGTTTGGTGCGAGCGAGTTTTTGCCCCCTGGTCCGATATGGAAGAGGAGATGCGAAAAAATTCTCTGCCCCTCTATGGCCTCGAGAGCGGCGATGCCCTTTCAGAGTTCGATGCCATTGCTTTTTCCATCGGCTATGAGATGGCTTATACCACCGTTCTCAACATGCTGGATATGGGCGGCATTCCTCTCCGCAGCTCAGATAGAGAAGCTCTTTTGCCCCTCGTTTTCTGCGGCGGCACAAGCTGCTGCAATGGCGAGCCCATGAGCCCCTTCATGGATCTCATGCTGGTTGGCGAAGGCGAAGAGATGGATAATGAGCTTTTGGCTCTGCTCCTTCGCGCCAAGGCAGAGGGCTGGAATAAGAAGGCTTTCCTGCTTGAAGCTGCCAAAATTGAGGGCGTTTATGTGCCCTCCCTCTATGAGCCCATCTATAAGGAAGATGGCACTTTGGCAGAAATGAAGGCTCTTGAGGGCGCTCCTGAGAAGATCATCAAGCGCATCGTTACTAACTTTGACGAGAGCTTTTTCCCCACGAATCAGATAGTACCCTCTACGGAAATCGTTCATGACCGCGTTAATCTTGAGCTTTTCCGCGGATGCATCCGTGGCTGCCGTTTCTGCCAGGCAGGACATATCTATCGTCCCGTTCGCACCAGAAACTATGAACGCCTTGTTAAGCAGGGCATAGAGAGCCTTGAGAACACCGGCTATCAGGAGATAACTCTCTCATCTCTCTCTTCCAGCGATTATCCCGGCCTTGAAGCTCTTTGCGACGGTCTGCAGGATTACTGCGTACCCCGCAGCATTGGCCTTGCTCTCCCTTCTCTCCGCGCCGATAACTTCTCCATGGATCTCATGCAGAAGGTGCAGAGAGTTCGAAAAAGCGGCCTCACCTTCGCTCCCGAGGCAGGCTCCCAGCGCCTGCGCGATGCCATCAACAAGAATGTTAAACATGAAGATTTGATGGAAACCTGCAAGGTGGCCTTCTCCGGCGGCTGGAACAATATCAAGCTTTATTTCATGCTTGGTCTGCCCACCGAAACCGACGAGGACGTTGTTGCCATTGCCGATATGGCCAAGAGCGTTGTTTGGATGTGGCGCCAGTATTCCAAGAACAAGGATAGAGGCGTTCGCATTACTGTTTCTACCTCCTGCTTCATTCCCAAGCCCCATAGCCCCTTCCAGTGGGAAGCTCAGGTTACTCCCGAGGAATATCTCCGCAAGGTTAACCTTCTCCGCAGCGCCATGACCGCCAAGAATGTAACCTATAACTGGCATGATGCTGAGACCAGCGTTGTTGAAGCCTTCCTCTCCCGCGGCGACAGACGTATTGCCGATGTTATCGAGGAAGTATGGAGAAGCGGCGCCCGTCTCGAGGCTTGGAGCGACTTCTTTGATTTCTCCCGCTGGGAAGCCGCCTTTGAAAAATGCGGCATTGACCCCGGTTTCTATACCACCCGCGAAAGAGCCAAGGATGAAGTTCTGCCTTGGGATCACATGGATATGGGCGTTCGCAAAGCTCACCTCTGGCGTGAGCGCGAAAAGGCCTATGCCGCCGAGCTCAGCCCCGATTGCAGCGTGAAATGCAGCGGCTGCGGCGCAAATAAGCTTACAGGAGGTGTCTGCAATGAGTAAGCTTCGTCTTCGCTTTGCCAAGAAGGGCAGAGCTGTGTATATCTCCCACCTTGACCTTATGCGCACCATGCAGCGCGCCTTCCTCCGCGCAGGCTACCCTCTCAGGTATTCCGAGGGCTTTAACCCCCATGCTCAGATAAGCATTCTTCTGCCTCTCTCCGTTGGCTGCTCCAGTTCCTGCGAGCTTATGGACTTCCAGCTCACCGCCAATGTGGACTTTGCAGAAATGCCCGCTCGTCTCAGCGCCGCCATGCCTGAAGGCATCGAGGCTCTTGAGGTCTACGAGACGGAACGCAAGGTCAAGGAGCTTAAGTGGCTCTCCGTAAAGGGTCGCTTTGAATATGATAATGGCGGCTATGAGGAAATGGCTGCCGCTCTCAATAAGTTCTACTCCGCTGAGAGCATTGTTATCGAGAAAAAGACCAAACGCGGCATGGGCGAAGCTGATATTGCCCCTGCTATCCGCGAGATTAATTTCGCTGCAGGGGAGG
>JAFYUG010000201.1 GCA_017558545.1 Oscillospiraceae bacterium
CGAGCTTTTCTATGAGGGTGGTCTTACCCGTTCCCGACCATGCCGCAAAGGCTATAACAGGAATATTTCCCATATTCTCAGCCTCCTATGCGGTTCATGCTGCGGTGGGCTCCGCTGCGCTCGGCGGCAGAGAGAGGAGCATGGCAGGAGGGCTTATCCATAATGGAGCGCTCAATCTCCTTTTTCATGCCTTCAAAGTCCAGACCCTTGATGCTGTATTCCTGATCGGAATGTAGGCAGGGCTTCAGCTTGCCGTCGGCGGTGAGGCGAATTCTGTTGCAGCTGCCACAGAAATGGCTGCTGACGGGGCTGATGAGGCCTATATTGCCCTTGGCGCCGGGAAGATGATAGAGTTTGGCAACGCCGTCATCATTGGGAAGCTCCCGAAGCTGGGGGAGAGCCTCCAGCACGGCAGTACCGGGGACATAGGCAGCCTGACCAAATTCCTCATTATCGGTCATGGGCATAAGCTCGATAAAGCGGACATCGGCAGGATATTTCTTGGTAAGCTCAGCAAGAGCTATAATTTCATCATCGTTAAAACCGCCTATGAGAACGGTATTAATCTTAATGCGCTCGAAACCTGCTTCAAAAGCGGCCTCTATGCCCTTCATGGCATTGCCAAAGTTACCGCATCGGGTTATATGGGTATATTTGTCCTCATCAAGAGTATCAAGGCTTATGTTCAGCCTGCTTACTCCTGCTTCGCGGAGCTCCTTTGCCATAGTGGGCAAAAGAGTGCCGTTAGTTGTGAGGCAAACTTCCCTGATGCCCTCAACGGCTGCTGCACGGCGGCAGATGGAGAGGATATTTTTCTTAACAAGGGGCTCACCGCCGGTGATACGGAGCTTTTTAATGCCAAGCTCCGCAGCAGCTTCAACGGCCATTATCATTTCGTCCTCTGTGAGCATTTCATCATGAAGCTTTTTGCATACACCGTCCTCGGGCATGCAATAGCGGCAGCGAAGGTTGCAGCGCTCAGTTACAGAGAGACGAAGATATGTTATTTCGCGTCCAAAACTATCTTTCATAGCTTTATCAATACCTTCCGAATGTGCAGTTGGGGAAATGGCAGTTTTTGCAAAGCTGGCAAAGTCCGCCTTCTGCGAGATTTATCAAATCGGCCTTTTCTATCTTATCACCGGTAAAAACCTGAGGCAGGAGCACATCAAAAACGGTGATGGGCAGGCTGATGGCGGCTCCGGGAACACCCAAAATGGCAACATCGCCGAGATATGCCACCAAGGTCATATTACCGGGCTGGGAGGGAACGCCGTGGCTTACAACATCGGCCCCCAAAGCGCGGATGGCAGAGGGAGTGAGGTCATCGGGGTCAACGCTCATACCGCCGCTGAACACCAATATATCGGCGCCCTTTTCGATATAGTCCATGGCGGCGGCAACAAGCATATCAAGCTCATCATCGCAAATGGTAACGCCCAGAATTTCGCTGGGGTAATTGCCCAGCTTTTTGCGGGCAACGGCTTCGAACTTATCCTTGATGCGGCCGGAATAGACCTCGGAGCCGGTGATTATAATGCCAACCTTTTTATTGAGATAGGGACGAAGCTTAAATAGCTCCTTACCCTCGCTTATGGTCTCTGCGCGGATAATCTGTTCTTCCTTGGTTACAAGTGGAACGATACGCATGGAGGCAAGGCGCTGGTCCTTTTCCACGGGGTAATGGTCGGGAAGGGCGGTTATGGTGAGGTCGCCAATGGAGTTAATCTCTCTGAGAAGAGTTTTATTTACACGAAGCATTCCGCGCTGAGAGGCCATCATGAGAATTTTGCCTTCGGCAGGGCCCTGGAGATAGGTGTTTTCGCACTGGGCTATCTTAGACATACGAATAGCGGCATCTTCCTCATGGATTTCACCGGCATTTTCTTCCCAAATGAAAACACTCTTCTTGCCGATATCCAAAAGCATGGGGATATCCTCTTCGCGGATGACATGGCCGCGCTTAAACTGAGCGCCCTTGAAGCCATCGCGCATGGCGGTTATATCATGGCAGAGGGTGAGACCAACTGCGTTTTCAACATTTATTTTCTTCATATCATAAATCCTTCCAAAATAGTTCCCTGCTCAATTGCACCGAATGCAGGGGGAACAATGGCCATTACATCGCAGCCTATGGCGCTACTGATAACTGCATTGCCCTGATCGCCCATAAGCTTAATGGAAGCTTCGCCGTTATTAATTACCAGCTTGCCGCGCAAAAAGCGGGTCATCTTGTTTTTCTTGCCGAAGGCCTCCGTCATTTTAAGAGAGAAGATTTCGGGCATATATTCCTTGTGGCCTGCCATTTTCAAAAGGGCGGGCTTCACAACTGCGTAAAAATTGGTGAGAGCGGAGGCGGGGTTGCCGGAAAGGCCAAGATAGAGCTTGCCATTTTTGCTGCCGCAGGCGCAGGCCATACCGGGCTTAATATTAACTCCGCGGAAAAGAATTTCCACACCGGCAATTTCCATGGCGGCAGGAGTAAAGTCATAGTCACCTGCGGAAACGCCGCCGGTGCTGATAACTGCGTCGCAAGTTTCAAGGCCCTTTTCAATGAGGGCGGCGATATCCTCTGGACGGTCGCCGGAAAGGCCAAGATAGACACTATCGCAGCCTATGGCGTCCAGGGCAGAGGCAAAAATAAAGCGGTTGGAGTTATAAATCTTGCCGCCGCTGAGCTTTTTGCCCGGCTCGGTTACCTCATTGCCTGTGGAAATAATGCCCACCTTGGGGCGGCGAAAGACTACGGGTTCAGCCACGCCCTGAGAGGCCAAAGTTCCTGCAACACCGGTATCTATCTTCTGTCCAACTTCCGCAAGGATAGTGCCTTTGCGGACATCATCACCCATGCGGACTATATTTTCTCCGAACTTGAGGGGGGAGAAAATAGTGACAAAGCTATCATCAAACTTAGTTTTTTCATACATAACCACGCAGTCGGCACCCATAGGGATAGGAGCACCGGTGAGGATTTTAACGGCGGTGCCCTTTTCGCAGGGAATGGTGGAAACCGCGCCTGCTGCCACCTCTTCCACTATGCGAAGGGTAACGGGGCTTTCCTTGGAAGCGGAGGCCACATCCTCACTTCTGAGGGCATAGCCATCATAGGGAGAGCGGTCGAAGGGAGGAACATTGTCCTCGGCCACTATCTGCTGGGCAAGGACTCTGCCGAAGCTTCGCTCAAGGCTCACCTTTTCTGTATCTATAATTTCCGCCGCGTCAAGCAGCAGCTGACGGGCTGCCTCATATTCGGGGTTAAATATCATTATGATTTACTCCTTCAAAAGCAAAATGGACTGGGGAGGCAGGGATATATCCACATACTCGCTGCGTATATTCTGCCAATATTCTTTGTTTATCTTGCAGGAAAGGCTCTCAAACTCCTCAAAGCCTTCGCCGCCGAGGATGAGAGTATAGGAAAAGGGATTTTCAATCTCTTCCAATAGCTTGGCTTTGAAGGCGTTAACACCTTCGCCAAGGCGGATATCATGCATACGAATACCAACAAACTCCGCATCCTCCACATCCCTGTCAAGAGCAAGCTCCATGCCCCAATTTATAGCCAGCACACGGCGCTCATCAAGCTTTTTTATGGGGGAAATGTTCTTGCAGCCCGTTAAGATTGCGGCGCTGAGGCTTGTGGGATGAGTGAAGAGATCTTTTTTATCGGCGGTATCCTTGATTTTTCCGTCATGGATAACGGCGATTTTATCGCTCATGCGGTAAACCTCATCTCTATTGTGGGAAACGAGGATAATTGGCTTATCAAAGCCGCGGAGAGTTCTTCTGAGCTCCTGCTCCAAGCGGAAGCGCAGATGGCTATCCAGAGCGGAAAAAGGCTCATCAAGGAGCAGTACATCGGGCTCATTCACCAGAATTCTGGCAAGAGCAACGCGCTGCTGCTGTCCTCCGGAGAGCTGATGGGGGCGCTTATTTTCAAAACCTTCAAGATTCATGGTATGAAGAGCTTCGGAAATTATAGTTTCCGCATTGGCCTTATCTTTTATGGCCACGGCTATATTCTGACGCACTGTCATATTGGGAAAGAGGGCATACTGCTGGAAAAGATAACCCACCTTTCTCTTCTGGGGAGGAAGGTTTATATTTTTTTCAGAGTCAAAAAGAGTTCTGCCGTCCAGAACTATGCGTCCCTTATCGGGATTTTCTATACCTGCAATGCACTTCAGGGTCATGCTCTTGCCGCTTCCGGAAGCGCCCAGCAAAGCGAGGATTTCATTTTCAGCCTCAAAGGCAACTTTAAGATTAAATGCGCCAAGGCGCTTTTCTATATCAACAAATAAAGCCATCTCAGCCCTCCACTTCTATTGCCTTGGGTGAAGACTTGCTCTTTTTCTCAAGCATATTCACCACAAGCAAAACGGCGGCAGAAATTGCCATATTTATCATTACCCATTTGAAAGCCAAGGCATCATCATTGGTGCGCCAAAGCTGATAAACCGTCGTGGAAATGGTGGCGGTGCGACCGGGGGTATAACCCGCTATCATACTGGTTGCGCCGTATTCACCCAAGGCGCGGGCGAAGGCCAACACAGTACCGGCCAAGATGCCCTGACGGCAATAGGGCATTCTTATGCGCCAAAAAATATAAGTATTGGAAAGGCCAAGGGTCTGGCCGGAATGGGCGAGTGTTTCATCAAAGGATTCAAAGGCACCTCTTGCGGTGCGATACATGAGGGGGAAAATTACAATGGCCGTTGCAAAAATGGCAGACCACCATGTCATAGTGAGCTTAATGCCAAACACGCTGAGGAAAAATGCGCCCAATATTCTTTTGGGTCCCAGAACGCGAAGGAGCAGATAGCCCACAACCGTGGGAGGAAGAACGAGGGGCAGCGTGAGGATAACATCCAGCACGCCTTTAACAAGTCTTGGAGCCTTGGATATATAAAAGGCTGCGAAAATGCCCACAAAGAATATAATAACGGTGCTTATTCCCGCAATGCGGAGGGAATTAAGCAAAGGAAACATATCCACATTTTCACAGCCTTTCTTAGTTTATTTCTTAAAAACGCTTAATAAAATTTATGCTACGGGAGTAAAGCCAACATTGGCGAAAACAGCATCGGCAACATCGCCGGTGAGGTAATCAAGGAAAGCCTTGGCTTCATCTACATTCCGGGAGACATTAATAACAGCAGCGGGATAGATAACCTGTCCGCACATTTCGGCGGTGGCGGTATCCACAACGGTGAGGCCTGCAGAGAAGGCGTCGGTCTGATAAATAATGCCGCAGTCAACAGCAGCCTCCTTCACCTGAGTGGTAACCTCTTTAACATTGGAGCCATAGGTAATGACACCGGCAGCAGCCAATTCCTCTTCATTCAGCTCAAAGAATTTCAGAATTTTTTGAGTATACTGTCCAACGGGGACATCGCTGTTGCCCATGGCAAGCATTATACTGCCTTCCTTAAGTCCGGCAACAAGACCATCATAGGAATCAATTCCTGCATCATTACTATCGGGAACAGCAAGGGCAACCTTGTTTTCCAGAATGTTGAAGCGGGTACCTTCCAGGACAAAGTCCAAACCGTCGGTGTTGACATCTGCGGACGCAGTGATGTCCAGCTGATTCATCTGTTTCTGACCGGCAGAAATGAAAATATCCACATCTGCGCCCTCCTGAATCTGGGTTTTGAGAGTTCCGGAGGAGTCAAAGTTGAATACTATGGTAACATTTTCGTTTTCTGCCATGTACTTATCGCCAAGCTCGGTAAGAGTTTCGGTCATGGATGCAGCGGCAAAAACAATGAGTTCAACAGCTTCAGTTTCAGGCGCAGTCGTTTCTGCGTTTCCGCAGGCTGTCATGGAAACGGCCAGCACAATGACGAGGATAAGGGCAAGAATTGTTTTTCTTTTCATTTTGTTTTCTCCTTGTATTGATTTTTCGGGAGAAAACCGCTATCATTGTGTTTGCGGGGCACGCCGATAACGGTGTTCTCCTTATTATTGGAAAGCGGTCGGGGTGCGAGCCCGGCCGTTTTCTTCATAATAATGAAAAACAGCCTGCTTTGAGAAAGTCAAAGCAGGCTGATAATACTCAACACAAGGCCATTTCCTTCTCAAACACGGAAGGCGCAGTTGTTTCCTCCTGCACCCGGAGCCATCATAGGCTCGGCCAGTTCGCCATAGCATACGCCACAGGCAAAAAGGCTCGGACAAAGCATATTCTGTTGCCGTAATTTTACTCGAAATCAAGCATTTTGTCAATATTATATTATTATATTATACTCACGCATTGCCCGGTGAGCACATTTTGCCCGTATGGTCCATATCAAATTCCCCCTTAAGAAGAATTTCAGAAACGGGAACTACTTTATAGCCGTTGCTCAAAAGGTATTCTATTATAGTGGGCAGAGCCTCGGGAGTATGTTTGGCGGCATTATGGAACAAAACTATGCTGCCGCTTTTCACATTCTTTGTTACCCGCTCCGTAATCTCTCCCGCGCTTAAATCCTTCCAATCCAAAGAGTCCACATCCCATTGGATGGTATACATTCCCATACCTGTAAGGGTTTCCACAACGGTGTCGTTATACTCCCCATAGGGGCAGCGAAAAAGCTTAGGGCGCACACCTGTCACCGCTTCAATTTTATCGCAGCTTCTATTTATATTAGCGGCTATCTCCTCAGTGGAAAGCTTGGCAAAATGGGCATGGTCATCGGAATGGGTCATAACCTCGTGGCCTGCATCGTGCAAAGCTTTTACACTTTCGGGATATTTATCCACCCACTCCCCCACCACAAAAAATGTGGCTTTAACGCCATATTTGCCAAGAATCTCAATGAGCGTTTCTGTGTCCTCATTGCCCCATGCTGCGTCAAAGGTCAGGGAAACGGCTTTATCGTCCCGCTCCACGCAGTATATGGGCAGCTTTTTCTCCGCTTTTGATGCGGACACCGCCGATGGGGCGCAGCAAATTGCGAATATAGCCACAACGGCAAATAATAGCCCCACAGCCCCCGCAGAGCCTTTTCGCTTTTTTATGTAGTTTTTCAGTTTTTCCATAACAATCCCTCCCCGATTAACTATCTAAATTTATGCGGGAGGGATATAAAAAATAACAGTGCCCGCCTTTAGGCGGACACTGTTATTTTTTATTCGGTCATTTTAAGGAAGGCAGCCTCGTCAATAATGGTAATTCCGAGGCTTTCTGCCTTGGTGAGCTTACTGCCTGCGGCCTCGCCAGCAAGGACAAAAGAGGTTTTCTTGCTGACACTTCCGCTTACCTTGCCGCCGAACTTTTCGATTATTGCGGCAGCTTCATCGCGGGTAAAGGTGGGCAAAGTTCCCGTGAGAACAAAGGTTTTTCCCGCAAAGCGGTTATCCACTATTTCCTCATCCCCTGCAAAGCTTACCCCTGCCTGACGGAAAAGCTCTATCTGATGGCGGGACTGGGGATTTTCGAAATAATCCACTATGTTTTCAGCGGTTATTTGGCCTATATCCTGCACCGCAAGAAGCTCCAGCAAGGTGGCGTCCATAAGGGCATCCAAGGTGCCAAAATGGCGGGCAAGGACTTTTGCGGCCTTTGCGCCGACCTGACGAATGCCGAAGGCGCAGATAAGTCTGGCAAGGCCTGCGCTTTTGCTCTTTTCAATGGCATCAATGAGGTTTTCTGCGCTCTTTTTGCCCATGCGCTCAAGAGAAGCCACACTCTGAGGCTCAAGATAATAAAGGTCCGCGGGAGAGCTAATGAGAGAGGCGTTTACCAAGGCCTCCACAACGGCAGGGCCAAGACCATCTATGTCCATAGCCTCTTTGGAGGCAAAATGGGTGATGTTGCGAAGCTTTTGGGCAGGACACTCAGCGCCGGTGCAGCGCATGGCGGCTCCGTCCTCATCTCTGACAACGGGACTTCCGCATTCGGGGCAAAATGCGGGAAGCTTGAAGGGAACTGTGCCTTCGGGGCGAAGTTTTATGTCAACCGACAGCACTTCGGGAATAATCTCGCCGGCTTTCTGCACCAAAACGGTATCGCCAATGCGGACATCCAGCTTATCTATAAAGTCCTGATTATGGAGTGTTGCGTTGGTGACGGTTGTACCTGCAAGGCGCACGGGTTCAACAACGGCCTTGGGAGTGAGAACGCCGGTGCGTCCCACCTGAACAACTATATCCACAACGCGGCTGGGCTTTTTCTCGGGGGGATATTTATAGGCAACTGCCCAACGGGGAGCTTTGCTGGTGCTGCCAAGAATGGTGCGAAGGGAAAGCTCGTTGAGCTTTATAACCGCGCCGTCCATTTCATAGGGGAAGCTATCGCGGTTTTCGCCTATCCACTCAATATGCTCTATGCACTTTTGGATATTATCAAAGCTCTTATAGGGCACAACATCGAAGCCCCATGCCTTGAGGGCATCGAGGGTATCTGTATGATTAGCGAACTCCCTATCTGCAAGCTGAATATTATAGACGATAACATCCAAGCGTCTTTCGGCGGCTATCTTGCTGTCAAGCTGGCGGAGAGAGCCTGCGGCGGCATTGCGGGGATTGGCCAAAAGACTCTCCCCTCTTATCTCTCTTTCCGCATTAATCTGCTCGAAGGTCTCCTTGGACATATATACCTCGCCGCGGACTATAAGTCTTGCGGGGGCATCTTTTAAAACCATGGGCAGAGAGCGGATGGTTTTCAGGTTTTCTGTTACATCCTCGCCGGTCTGACCGTCGCCTCTTGTGGCGCCGCGGACAAAGACTCCGTTTTCATACTCCAAGGCTATGGAAAGGCCGTCTATTTTAGGCTCAACATCGTAAGTATGAGCCTGCTCAAGTCCTTTATCCACTCTTTCGCCAAAGGCCAAAAGCTCCTCATGGGAGAAAACATCCATAAGGCTCTCCAGAGGCACTTCATGGCGCACGGGAGAAAACTTACTGCTCACCTTGCCGCCC
>JAFYUG010000202.1 GCA_017558545.1 Oscillospiraceae bacterium
CGGGTATGGGGACTTGAACCCCAACGCTTGCGCACAGGAACCTAAATCCTGCATGTCTGCCAATTCCATCATACCCGCTTATATTTTATGCGCTCAGATATAATACCATTGCATTGCGGCTTTGTCAATTTCAAGAATGTAATTGCCGTTGACTTTTCCTTGCTGAAACTGTAAAATCAAGTTCATATATCAAAGAAAAGAAGATGAAAATATGCTTGCAGTATTCGTAAATATGGCCACAGTTTTGCTGGGAAGCGCCATAGGAATTTTATTCCGCAAAAAAATAAGAGAAAACATAGTTTCCGCCGTTATATGCGCCTTGGCTCTTGTCACCATTTTGATAGGCATCACCAGCGCAATAGACACCGCCGATATCCTCTGCATTATTATATGCATGGCGCTGGGAACTATTATAGGTGAGCTTATCCGCATTGATGATGCCATTGAAGGCGCAGGAGATTTTATTAAGAGCAAGCTCCTGAAGGGTAAAGGCTCAGGCCGCTTCACAGAAGGATTCATAACTGCCTGCATTGTCTTCTGCGTTGGCAGCATGACCATTATGGGTTCCTTCGAAGCCGGCATTAACTCTGATTACAGCATCATCTTTGCCAAGAGCGCCCTGGACTTTGTGTCTGCAACTATGTTTGCCGCAGCTATGGGCTTGGGTGTGCCTTTCTCCGCCTTGTTCATCCTTGTATTCCAGGGTGGACTCACTCTGCTGGCAGGCGTGCTCTCTCCCTATCTCAGCCCCGTAGTTGTAACAGAGATGAGCGCAGTTGGCGGCGTTATTCTCATGGGCATGGGCATCAATATGCTTGAGCTTAGCCCCAAGCGCATCAAGGTTGCCAATATGCTTCCCGCTGTGTTCCTTCCCATTGCCTACATACCTATTGCACAGTTTATTTCCAATATTATTAAATGAGAAAATCTACTCTTTTGGTTCTTGCCGCCGGTGTACTATGGGGCTTCATGGGCTTTTTCGTAAAGCGCATTAATGCCATAGGCATAGACTCCGTTGGAGCGGTCACCCTTCGCTGCGGAGTTGCGGCTATATGTTTCGGACTTACCCTTTTAATCAAAGATCCCAAGCTCTTCCGAGTAAAACTTAAGGACGCATGGTGCTTTTTCGGCTCCGGCGTGCTGGCTCTTTTGTTTTTCACCTGCTGCTATTTTACCAGTATGAATTATATCGACCTTTCCACAGCGGCCATCTTGCTCTATACCGCGCCGCCCATGGTTATGGTCATGAGCTTCTTCATTTTTGGAGAGAGATTTACAAAGAAAAAAGTCCTCGCCCTTGTGATGGCCTTTGCGGGCTGCTGCCTGGTCAGCGGCAGGGGAGAGAGCGCCATTTCCCTCATAGGCCTTCTTCTTGGCCTTGGCTCGGGACTTGGCTATGCCCTTTTCAGCATCTTTGCCCGTCTCGCCATGAACAGGGGATATAATAGCCTCACGGTGAACTTTTGGTCTTGCGTTTTGGCGGGTTTTGGCGCCATGATAATTTGGCCTCCTGCCGAAACTTTTTCCATTTGTATGTCTTCGCTTTCAAATGCAATTCTATGTGTTTCCATGGGCGCAATAAGCTGCTACCTGCCTTATCTGTTTTACACCAAGGGCCTGGAAGGCATGGAAACAGGCAGGGCATCTATACTCGCATCCCTTGAGCCTGTTGTTGCAACGCTGGTAGGCGTGTTCATTTTTGACCAGCCTTTGAGCTTTTTGAGCGGGTGCGGAGTTGCCTTTGTCCTTGGCGCAATAATAATTTTGAATGTTAAAAACACTAACAGGACGATTTAAAAATACGTATTTTGCTATAAAAAAAGGCAAAATACGTATTTTTGCTTACAAATAGTAAAAATGCCCTGCAAATCCGTCAGACATTTAACACTTGACTTTGTTAAAGTCCTATGAGAAAATTGTATAGATATGTAATTTAGTATTTCATATAATCAGAATCAATGAAAAGGTGATGAATTATGAGCAGACTTGACATTAATACGCCCAGCCAGGCTCAGAAAGTCGTTGACGGTATCTACCGTTCAATAGAGCGCCGCGTTGCAGCCTCTCCTCCCGGACTTTGCCCTGTTGATATGGCTCTTAGCTTCCTGACCATGTGTCAGGCTCAGACCTGCGGTAAGTGCGTTCCCTGCCGCATTGGTCTCACTCAGATAAACACTCTTATAAATAATGTTCTCGATGGAACAGGCACTCCCGAGACCATTGCTCTTATCGAGAAAACCGCCGAGATTATTGTTTCCAGCGCCGACTGCGCCATAGGTCGTGAGGCAGCAAGAATCATTCTCAACGGCATCCATGGCTTCCGCGATGACTATATGGAGCATGTTCTCCATAATCGCTGCCTTGGTAGCCTTGAAAACCCCGTACCCTGCGTTGCTCTTTGCCCTGCAGGCGTGGATATTCCCGGTTATATCGCCCTTGTCCACGAAGGTCGCTGCGATGATGCTGTCCGCCTTATCCGCAAGGATAATCCCTTCCCCTCTGCCTGCGCCTATATCTGCGAGCATCCCTGCGAGGCCCGCTGCCGCCGCAGTATGATCGACGATCCCATCAACATCCGTGGTCTGAAGCGCTACGCCGTGGACAACGCCGGTGACGTGCCCCAGCCCGCCTGCGCTCCC
>JAFYUG010000203.1 GCA_017558545.1 Oscillospiraceae bacterium
GCCAGCGGCAAGGATCTTCGCCGCCTGAGCCGCACCGAGCTTCTTGAAATGCTTATTGCTCAGACCAAGGAATATGACGCTATGGCTGAAAAGCTCCGCGAAGCCGAGAAAAAGCTTGAGAGCAAAGCTCTTGATATGAAGAAGGCAGGCTCCATTGCCGAGGCAGCCCTTCAGATCAACGGCGTTTTCGAAGCCGCTCAGAGAGCCGCCGACCAGTATCTTGAAAATGTCCGCATTGCTGAGAGGGAAAATGCGCAGCGTGAGAGAGAGTCAAGAGAAAGAGCGGACTTCATGGTGGCCGAGGCCAAGGTTAAGTGCAGCCGCATTGAAAGCGAAACCGCTGAGCGCTGCGAGGAAATGATCCGCAAGGCTGAAATTGAAACTGAAAGACGCTGGAGTGAACTCCACGAAAGAATGGATGCTTATATCCGCGAACATGAGCAGCTGCGCTCTCTTATGAGTATGTTTAAGGTATAAAAAACGCGCAGCCAAGATATTTCCCCCAAAAAGGAATACGCGATGAAGAATAAAATTTCCCCCGCAAGTCTTTCGGTGGAGCTTCTTGAAGCCGAACTCAAGCGGGTTAAATACAAAAAACAATATAAGCAAGTGCTGCGAAGCACCGTCTATTCCCTCGTTGTGGTTGCGGCTGTGGCAGTGTTGGTGGCGGTTTTGCTGCTGCCGGTGCTGCAGATTTATGGCACATCAATGTCTCCCACTCTGGAGGAGGGCAACATAGTTGTGTCCATAAAGGGAACCGACATGGAACCCGGTGACCTTGTGAGCTTCTATATAGGCAATAAGCTTCTTGTTAAGCGCTATATTGCCGGAGCGGGACAATGGGTGGATATAGATGATGAAGGCAATATCTATGTGGACGGCCAATTGCTGGATGAGCCATATATTCAGGAAAAGGCATTTGGCGACTGCAATATTGAACTTCCCTATCAGGTGCCGGAAAACCGCATTTTTGTTGTTGGTGACCATCGCAGCTCGTCTGTTGACTCCCGCAATACTGCCGTTGGATGCATTGCAGAGGAACAGATAGTTGGAAAGATAGTTTTCCGCGTCTGGCCTCTTGGGGACTTCGGACCTCTTGCTTTTGCAGCAGATAATCGAGTAGAGGAGGTGCCGCCAATTGAATAGAGAAAACGGAAATCTCCATCCTGATGTAGCTGCTTTCGCAAAGAAGAGAAGAAAGCGCAAAGCATGGAAGAAGGTAGTAACCGCCATGAGCGCAGTTGTGGTATTCGTAACCACCTATGCTCTCATCATCCCTGCCATAACCATGAATAGCGATACATCCTGCGGAAAGGAAGAGCATGTCCATAGCGAAAGCTGCTATGTGGGCATAGCCTCCGGCGTAGAAGGCGGAGAGCTTATCTGCACTGCCGATAATGAAAATGTCCATGTTCATGGCGATGAGTGCTATGGCCCTGCCGAAGGCGGCCACATCCACGATGAAAACTGCTATGAATATGCCCTGGGTGAACTTATCTGCCTCCTTCCCGAAGGCGAAGGCCATAGCCATGTTGAAAAATGCTGGATTCCCGGCACAGAGCCCGTTTGCGGCATACCCGAAGGCCACATCCACGATCAGTATTGCTTCAGCGAGGATGTCCTGGTTTGCCCCATTCCCGAAAATCATGTCCATGTTTCCGAGTGCTGCGGTTATGTTCTCGATTGCGGACTTGAAGAGTATGAGGCACATACCCACTCCGATGAGTGCTACGAAAAAATAGCAACTCTCATTTGTACGCTGGAAGAGAGCGAAGGCGAAAAGGTCCTCCTTTGTGAGGAAGTCGTATCTGAGCATATCCACGGCGATGAGTGCTACGAAGCAAGAGAGCTTATCTGCGAAAAGGAAGAGCATACCCACGATTTGGCTTGCTATGCAAACCATGAGGCGGACAGAGAAACCGCCGAGCAGTGGGAGGCCAGCTTCCGGGGCGCTGAGCTCAGCGGCAACTGGGCCAGGGATGTTTTGGCAATAGCCGAAACCCAGCTCGGTTACAGAGAAAGCCAGCTTAACTACATAGTAAGTGAAGATGGCGCGGTTCGAGGCTATACCCGCTACGGCGATTGGTATGGCGAAGGCTATGACTACGGCGACTGGTGCGCCATGTTTGCCTCCTTCTGCCTCCATTATAGCGGCGTGGGAGAAGCTTATCCCACCAATGCCTATTGCCCCTTCTGGGTCAATGAGCTTACCGAACTTGGATATTATAAGATTCCTTATGAATATGTTCCCAAGAGCGGCGATCTTATCTTCTTCGATTGGGAGCAGGACGGCATAGTTGACCATGTCGGCTTCGTTGAAGCGGTTGAAGGCACAATGGTTTACACCATTGAAGGCAACAGCAACGCCAGCGTTGAGAGAAGAGAGTATGAACTTTTCGATAAGCGCATAGATGGCTACGGTGAGCTGGTTCAGTCCAATGCGCCAATAGGCGAAGTTGATAAGGACAGCACCAACGCATGGGTTGAGCTGATCGAGGAAGCCGATGAAGCTATATACGGCCTCTCTGAGGAAGTTCTTCCTCAGGAAGCAGGCGTGGAGCAGGGCGCACCTATGATGCGCTCCGGCGGCGCCACCTATGGCCTCAGCAGAGGCTTGTTCGGCGCCCGCGCCCTCGGAGCTCCTCTGGATCTGACTCCCTATATAAACGCGGTCACCATGTATGATGCCAACGGCAATCTCCTGCCCAGCGGCTCCATGGTCACCGAAGGAGATATCATCGAGTTCAAGCTTGAGTATACCATCACAGGCCAGCAGCTGGCCGTTATGAACGGCGAGGATCTCAGCGTTAAAACCGATACTCTGACTTACTCTCTGCCGGAAATATTTGAGATGGTACGCAGCGATAGCGGCAACATAGTAAACTCCTCCGGTCAGACCGTTGGTACTTATGTTATTGACAGCGAGACGGAAACCATCACCATGACCTTCTCGGAGGATTACCTGAGGCAGAATGCCAAGGGTATTCAGATCCACGGTTTTATTTCCTTCTTCTCCACCGTTACAAAGATAACCGAGGAGGAAGGCGAACATCAGGATTTCAAATTCACAGATAAAATTGTTCTCGGCGTTAACATAGAAGAAAAACACGAGGCCGTGGGCGATCTTACCATCCAAAAGAGTAAGATGAGCGTTGACGGCGAATACATCACCTATGAACTTGTTGTCACCAGCGCCGAAGGTACAAGCGGACCTATCACCATCACCGACAAAATGTCCGCAGGTCTCAGCTTCGTGGAGGGCATCAGCGTCCGACGGGGCAACGGAAGCTCAATAAATGCCATCTTCAATGCCGCCGCCGATAAAGGCTCCTTCACCATGACTCTGCCTGAAATGAAAGCCGGAGACAGCTATGTTATCCGTTATAGATGCAAGGCGGATATAGACCTTCTCGGTGCAGACCTGACAGTAAGAAACACCGCCAGCGTAAGCGGTAAGGATAGTGACGGAAAAGACCTTAAAGATGAGACCTTCGTAAACCACACCTTTACGGCTCTGAAGAAAACCGGCGTTGCCAATGACGACGGCACTATCACCTGGACCATCACCATAAACCAGGACAAGCTGGATATCTCCGGCTGGACTCTTGAGGATATTCTTACCACCGATAAAGGCGCAAGTTCTTATAGAGGACCTGTCACCATCAAAAACAGCGCGGGAAATGTTGTGGCTCAAAATGTAACCCTGCCTTACACCTTCCCCGCAGGTTCCAAAGATACCTATGTAATAGCATATACCACTTCCCATGATTATGCTGACGGCGTCTATATTTCCAACAAAGCTATCCTGAAGGACGACGACACCGACATTACCGTGGTTACCGGAACCAATATAGGCCAGCCCACCGCCAAGAGCGGTGAAGCCGGAGAGGTTACTCAGGTTGACGGAAAGTATGTTCTGCCCATAACATGGACAGTTACCATCGATACCTCCATAGGCGAAATTCCTGCCGGCGAGGTTCTTATTGATACCATGGAAGACTGGAACTCCAATGAGATGTATATGACTTATTCCCAGCTTATGTCGGCATACAATAATATCAAAGCCGCGCTGGAAGATGCGGGAAGCTCCATATCTCAGTTTACCGCTAAGGAATATGCATACGAAATGGGTCAGGCTACCAACAGAAAATATAGTCTCAGCGAGCTAAGCGAGGACAAACTGTATGAATATTTCGAGGTGACATTGGGCAAAGCAATCCCCAAGGAAAAGCTTATCACCTTCACCTATGAAACCAGCGGCATATTCGAAAACAACGTTTTGGCAGGCTCCGTTTATACCAACCAGTTCAACATAAGCGGGAGATATAATATAAAATCCAATGTATATTTCACCGCTGGTACTATCAAGGCCAAGAAAATGGCCCTGTCTTATTACGATCCCTATAATCCCTATAATGGAGACTGGCTCTGGAACTATTATCATTATGACGGCACAGACGGCGTTACCGAGCTTCAGTATGAAAAGCTGATAGATGACTATCTGGCATGGACCATTGAGCTGAGCGCGCCTCTGGAGTTTTTGGGAACGGGTAACATTATCCTCTACGAGGATCTTCCCGATGGCGTAGAAATCAGAGGACTGACGCTGCCATTCAGGGACGGTATTCCTGCAAGGACTACTCTGGAACTGTGGGATATAGAACCCGGCAAAAGCTACGAATGGACATTTGACCTATATACCGCGGAGCAGTATCTTAATTGGAGCTTCTGGCAGAAAGCGCCGGTACCTACCATAATTACAATAAATGTTACCGAATCCGGAGACGTTGAGATGATTATGCCGGGCATCATCTTTGAAACAATGGCCCAATTTGCGACACTTTATAATGAAGCAAATAAGGAATTGTTTGAGAGCGATCCCGAAAATTATAAACCTCTGGATGAATGGTACGGCTACCTCCATATTTTCACTCAGATAGACGAAGACTTTGAGTGGACGGAGGAAACGAAAAAAGATAAGGTATATGTCCATAACTTCGAAAACCGCTTCACCATTGAAGATGAGGACGGAAAAGTTCTGGACTACGGCTCTCAGACCCAGAGAATTTATAAGGACGAAAGCTCCGGCGTTATCCGCAAGAAGGCATCAACGGACGAAAATAATATAATTACCTACTCCGTTATTCTCAATGCCTACGGCAGAGACCTTATTGAAAACTCCGACGCCCTTGCCATCCACGATGAACTGAGCTATCCCTCCACAGATGCAAAGCCTCTCCGCGTGAGATTGGTTCCCGGCTCTGTGAAACTCTATGAGATAGACCTGAAATCCGATGGCAAATATACAAAGCTCAGCGAGATACCGATAAATTATCGGTATAACGAAAGCTCCACCGAAGCGGGCGGAGTTACAAACTGGCTTCATACTCTGGATTTGACCATACCCGATGGCAAGTCCCTTGTGCTGGAATATTCCTATAAGGCCAGCGGCGTTAAGGGCTCGGACCACAATGTCCTCAACGAATGCACCATAACAGGTGTGGGCGAGGGCGACCTTGAAGGAAATGTCAAGGTTGAAATCGAGGTTAAGGAAGCCGCAGCTCAGGCGAATATCAAGGGCGTTATGCTCTATAAGGTTGACGCCAACAGCGACGGTATCTTCCTTGAAAATGCTCTCTTCAACATCTATATCTGGAACGAGGAACAAGGCAAATACATCATTGTTCACCATCCCGAAAACGGAGATACGGAGTTTACCACCGATGTAACCGGTGCAATTATCCTTGATAACTCCACAATAGACGAAGCGCAGTTTGCTTATAACACCGCTTACTACATTGTAGAAGTTGAATCCCCCAATGGTTACTACCTAAGCCCCGAACCTTACTACTTCTACATAGCCCATGAGAATACCGAGGCTTACCCCGGATGCTTCCCCGAAGGCTTCACAGGACACGCTCTCACCAGCGGCGATATAATCTACCGCCAAAATGTCAGCGAGTTCACGGAAATCAAGGTTGAGAAGTTCTGGCTGGACTTTGTGGGCA
>JAFYUG010000204.1 GCA_017558545.1 Oscillospiraceae bacterium
GTGACCGCCGCCGCCAAAATGAGCGCAGATATCGCTGGCGTTCACAGTTTCGTTGGTGCGAACAGATGCCTTGCTGCGTCCATCGGGAAGCTCGCGGACAGTGATGGAAACAACGCTGCCCTTCACCTTGCCTGCAAGGGATGCCAAATCATCGCAATCATCCTCGGTGGCGCCGGACTGGCGCATCATGTCCAAGGTTACGATGGCAACATTGACCTTGTTATCTCTATAAGAGCGCATAGAGGCATAGATAAGGCCCTCCAGCTTCAATCGGGAATAGCTCATAGAGCGGAAAAGAAGCTTATTCATAAGGCCGTTTTCTGCGCCCCACTCGATTACCTCGGCCGCAGCTCTGAGGGTATCGGGATTGGTGTTGGCATAGCAGAAGCAGCCGGTATCGGTGCTGATAGCGGCATAGACAAGGTTGGCCTCTTCCTTGGTGAGATTTCCGCAAAGAGCCTTGATTAGCTCGAAAATAATCTCGCCGCAGGCGGCCTTTTCGCCAAAGATAAGGTTATGCTGAGCATAACCGGGGTTGCTTGCGTGGTGGTCTATTGCCAGCTCCACTTCCCCACTAAAGCCAATGGGGAACATTTTCACATCGGCAGTATCAACACTGACTACGGTGCAGCCTTCATCATAGCTTGTCCAGATATAATCCTTCACGAAGTCCATATAGGTCTCGGTGATTTCGCTATTATTATAGAGGCCTGCATTTTTGCCGAGGCGGCGCAGAGCGGAGCAAAGAGCCGCAGCGGAGCAAAGGGTATCACCGTCGGGACGGGAATGAGTTATAAGAAGAATATTATCCTTGGCCTTGAGAAAGGCCGCGCAATCACATATCTTCATCTTCGCTGTCTCCGGAGATGTTCAAGCTTTCCATTACGGAATGGATATGGGCGCCATATTCGATGCTCTTATCAAGCTCGAAAATGAGCTCGGGAGTATAGCGCAGGTTCAGAGCAAGGCCAAGCTCGCGGCGGAGCCAGGGGGATGCGCTCTTAACGCCTTTTTTGAACTCCTTCTCGTCCACATTGCCCAGAATGGAAACATAGACCTTGCAATAGCGCAGGTCGCCGGTGGTGTCCACGCGGGTGATGGAGGTAAGGCTGCCCTGATTTACGCGGGGATCCTTAACCTGACGGAGAAGATTGCTGAGGACGAACTGGATATCGTCATTAGTTCTCTGAAGTTTATTGCTTGCCATTTGGTTTTTACCTCCTCAAAAGGATTTATAGCTTGAACGGGCGGCAGTGGAGCCGCCCGTTATTAGTTGGAATTTATAATCAGCGCTTGATTTCTTCCACTGCAGCGTTAAGCAAATGTGCCGGTGGCACATTTGTAGCGTAAGCCGCAGGAGCTATGCTCCGAGGAGCAGAGCAAGATACTGTGGTTTATCGTTTGATTTCCTCCATGATAAAGCATTCAATAACGTCGCCGACCTTGATATCGTTGAACTTTTCAACCTGCATACCGCATTCGAAGTTGGTTGCAACTTCCTTAACGTCGTCCTTGAAGCGGCGGAGAGAAGCCAGCTCGCCTTCGTGGATAACGATGTTATCGCGGAGGACGCGCACCTGACAGCCGCGCTGAATCTTACCATCGGAGACATAACAGCCGCAGACGGTGCCGACCTTGCTGACCTTGTAGGTTTCGCGAACTTCGGCGTGGCCGATGATGACTTCCTGATACTTGGGAGCCAGCATACCCTTCATAGCAGCTTCAATCTCATTGATGCAGTCATAGATGACGCGGTACATGCGCAGGTCAACGCCGCTTCTTGCTGCACTGTCGCGTGCTGCGTTATCGGGACGAACGTTAAAGCCAACGATAACGGCGCCGGAGGTGGCAGCCAGCATAACGTCGGACTCGTTGATAGCGCCAACGGCAGAGTGGATAACTCTTACGCGGACTTCCTCGTTGGTCATCTTCTCAAGAGAGGCCTTAACAGCTTCGGCAGAGCCCTGAACGTCGGCCTTGACGATGATGTTGAAGTCCTTAAGATCGCCCTGCTTAATCTGAGCGAAGAGGTCATCCAGGGTAACCTTGCGGTTGCCGCCCAGAGCCTGATTCTTAGCCTGCTCCTTGCGCTGCTCAACCAGCTCACGGGCCATGCGCTCATCAGCAACGGAGTTGAAGATGTCGCCGGCGTTGGGAACTTCGCTGAGACCGGTGATTTCAACGGGAACGGAAGGACCTGCGGTGGTAACGCGCTGACCCTTATCGTTGGTCATGGTACGAACACGGCCAACGGCGGTGCCGGCGATGATGATGTCGCCTGCGTTGAGAGTACCATTCTGAACAAGAACGGTCATGATGGGACCGCGGCCCTTATCAAGGCGAGCCTCGATAACAGTACCCTTAGCTGCGCGGTTGGGGTTAGCCTTAAGCTCCTGAACCTCGGCGAGAACGACAAGGTTTTCAAGAAGGTCTTCGATACCGATCTTCTTCTTTGCGGAGATGGGGCAAACGATGGTGTCACCGCCCCACTCTTCGGGAACGATGTCATACTCAGTGAGCTGCTGCTTGATGCGGTCGGGGTTTGCGCCGACGGTATCAATCTTGTTGATGGCAACAACGATGGGGATGCCGGCGGCCTTGGCGTGGTTGATGGACTCTATGGTCTGGGGCATAATGCCGTCATCGGCGGCAACTACCAGAATTGCGATATCGGTGATCATGGCACCGCGGGCACGCATGGAGGTGAATGCCTCATGGCCGGGGGTGTCAAGGAAGGTGATGGGGCTGCCGTTTATTTCAAC
>JAFYUG010000205.1 GCA_017558545.1 Oscillospiraceae bacterium
CATGAAGGCTCTTGAAGAGGCAGAGGGCGACATCGAAAAGCTGCTGGCCATCAACGCCAACCAGTATGACCTCGTTATCAACGGCTATGAGTCCGCTTCCGGCGCTGTCCGCAACCACAGCCCCGAAATCATGATTAAGGCCTTCCAGATGGTCGGTCTTGGCGAAGAGGACGTTAAGGCCAAGTTCCCCGCCATGTATAACGCCTTCACCTACGGCGCTCCCCCCCATGCAGGCGCAGCACCCGGCGTTGACCGCATCGTAATGCTCCTCACCGGCGAGGAATCCATCCGCGAAGTTATCACCTTCCCCATGAACCAGAAGGCTCAGGACCTCATGATGGACGCTCCCTCCGCAGTTGAGCAGCGCCAGCTTGATGAGCTCCACATCGCCATCGTTAAGGAAGAAGAGTAAGATATTCTCTTAAGCCTCCCCTATTCGAGGGGAGGTGGCTTCGCCGAAGGCGGAGACGGAGGGATAAGCCTCCCCTATCTGAGGGGAGGTGGCTTCGCCGAAGGCGGAGACGGAGGGGTTTCTACGATTATCTGAATGTTCAAATTATCCTCGAAACCCCTCAGTCACGGCTATCGCCGTGACAGCTCCCCTCAAATAGGGGAGCCTTGCAATGTATTTATTTCAATTATTAGAGGTGATTTTATGGTATCACGTGTTCGTTCTCTTGGCCTTCACGGCATAGGGGGTTACGAGGTAAGCTGCGAATGCTTCCTTTCTAACGGTCTGCCCGCCTTTGAGGTGGTCG
The DNA here is from genome assembly GCA_017558545.1 of Oscillospiraceae bacterium. GTDB lineage: Bacteria > Bacillota > Clostridia > Oscillospirales > Oscillospiraceae > SIG459. The sequence continues at coordinate 759 of JAFYUG010000205.1, forward strand.
GCCTTCCCGACGCCGCCGTCAAGGAAGCTCGCGAGAGAGTGCGCGCCGCCATCAAAACCGTGGGGCTCAGCTTTCCCGTAAGCCGCCTTACCGTAAATCTCGCCCCTGCCGACACCAAAAAAGCGGGCACGGTCTATGACCTGCCCATAATGCTGGGCATACTCCTTTGCTCCGGCGACCTTAAGCGATTGCCCTCCGAGGCCGCCTTCATAGGGGAACTGAGCCTCACCGGCGAAGTGAGAGCCGTTCGGGGAGCGCTGCCCATGGCTCTTCACGCAGCCAAGGCAGGCATCAAGGAGCTTTATGTCCCTGCCGACAACGCCTCCGAAGCCGCCTTTGCAGAGGGCTTGGAGGTCTATCCCGTGAAGAATGTGACGGAGCTTATCGCCCATCTTCGCGGAGAATGCTCCATTCGCCCTGCAAAAAGCCCCGATTTAAGCGCTTTTCCCGCTCTTATCCCCGACTTTGCCGATGTTAAAAGTCAGGATAACGTCAAAAGAGCCTTGGAAGTTGCCGCCGCCGGCGGCCACAATGTGCTGCTCATAGGCCCTCCCGGCTCAGGCAAGAGTATGCTGGCCAAGCGCCTTCCCGGCATTTTGCCGGATATGAGTCGTCAGGAGATAACGGAGGCCACGGAGGTTCACTCCGTTGCAGGCAACACCACCTCGGAAGCCCCCATTGTTAACACAAGACCCTTCCGCTCCCCCCACCACACCGTTTCCAACGTTGCAATGTCCGGCGGCGGCACCAACCCCCGCCCCGGTGAAATCAGCCTTGCCCACACCGGCGTACTCTTCCTTGACGAGCTTCCCGAGTTTTCCCGGGATAGCCTTGAAGTGCTGCGCCAGCCCCTTGAGGACGGCAAGGTGACCATATCCCGAGCCTCCGGCAGTTATAGCTACCCCAGCCGCTTCCAGCTGGTATGCGCCATGAACCCCTGCAAATGCGGATGGTATGGCCACGGCAGCCGCTGCCGCTGCACGGAAAGCTCCCTGAGACAGTATCAAAGCCGCATATCCGGCCCTCTTCTCGACCGCATAGACATCATTGTGGAAGTCCCCGCGCTGGACTTCGACGCCCTCCGCTCCCGTCCTTCGGGAGAGAGCAGCGCCATGGTTAAGGAGAGAGTGAACGCCGCAAGAAAAATTCAGCAAAGCCGCGGCGGCAACATAAACGCCTATCTCAGCCCAAAGGAAATGAGGGAACACTGCGCCCTCAGCGCCGACTGCGAGGAGCTTATGCGTGGTGCCTTCGAGGCTCTCGGGCTCACCGCCAGAAGCTATGACCGCATTCTCCGCGTTGCCCGCACCATTGCCGACCTTGACGGCAGCGAGGATATACAGCCTCAGCACATAGCCGAGGCGGTGCAGTACAGAAGCTACAAACTTTATGATGCTCAGTAAAAGCAGAAAGGCATTGACCGCCATGAAAAGACAGCCAAAGCCCTTTGACACCAAGCGTCTGCCCCTGAGACCTCAGGCCTATCTCATGCCCATTGAATGGGTGGGAAGCCTTTGGTTTCTCATTCCCGTCAGGGGGAAAATCAATAAGATTAACTGCGAGGGTCTGCGCCCTCCCTATCTTGTGCTCCAAAACCACGCCTCTCTCATCGACTTCCCCATGCTGGTGAAGGCCATGTTCCCCCGCAGCGCGGGCTGGG
>JAFYUG010000206.1 GCA_017558545.1 Oscillospiraceae bacterium
ACCTGCAAAGCGGCGGTTGCCACGATGGCATCCAGCTCCTTGGCGCTTATTTTTTCCTTGCCTATATTTCGAACAGCTTCAAATACGCGGTTCACATCCTCGTCGGAGAGCTCATAGCCAAGGCTGGCCACAGCTCTTGCAACGGAGGAAACATCGTCATGGACGGAGAGGAGCAGATCGCTGCCTTCGGCGGCGGAAGACTCTTCCTTGCCTGCGCTCTTGCCCCGGAACATGCGGCCAATCTGAGCAATGCCGCGGCTGAGCTCGGTGGTGCGGACGGAGGTGAACGCGCCCATGCCGTCTCCTCTTGCGGCCAGAATTCTTGCGATATTGGCCATGTCGGCGGTGGTGCCGCCGCAGCAGGTTTTAACCTCGCCCGCGCCGGATGCAATGGCGGCGATGGAGGCGGTGTCTGCCATGGCAAGGTCGTTTGCGCACTTAACGCCCAAGCGCACATTTTCAAGGGCAGGAACGGCCTCGCGGAGGGCGCTTACAAAAGCGGCAATCTCCGTGGGGAGCTTGGAGCCTTCGGTGTCGCAGACGGTGATAACCTTGGCGCCGGAGGAAATTGCGGCGGCGATAATCTCAGAGAGGAAGTCCATTTCGGCGCGGCAGGCGTCCTCGGCAATGAACTCAACCTCAGCCCCCTTGGCGGCGCATGCTGCCACGGTTTCCTTCACGGCGGCGAGCATGGCGGCAGGCTTTTTATGGAAGAAATACTCCATCTGAACGCTGGAAACGGGGGCAACAACCTGCATTCTGGGCTTTTTGGCCTCCTTCAGGGCGTTCCACACAGTTTCAACAGCCTCGGCGCTGAGAGCCACGGGCACGGCCACGGCGGCATTGTTAACAGCGGATGCGATGGACTTTATAAGAAGAGAATCGATCTTAACGCGCTCAATTGCGGCACATTCAATGATGTCCGCGCCAAGCTTATCCAGAATCTTTGCAAGCTCTATCTTCTCGCGGAAGCTGAGAGCTGCACCTTCGGGAGTAAGCATGCTGATGTCGCTGACAAAAATCTTTCTCATGATTAAAACCTCCAAGTTTTATATAACAAAAAGTCCCTGAAGCCCACTAAGGCTTCAGGGACGAAATATACTTCGCGGTACCACCCTGATTATCATTCCCTTTTGGGGAAATAATCACTCTCTCGGGCTCAGTTAAGCCCATGGCCTTTAACGGTGCCTGCCGTGTCGGACTACCGGCCAAATATGGCTTTCGGGCGACATGCTCGGGAACGAGACTGCTCCTTTGTGTTTGGTATCGGCTCACAGCAACCGCCGACTCTCTGAAACACTTCCGCAAAGGGCATAATTCCGTCATTGCATTTAGCAAATTAAAATATTGAAGCTATTAAAGCACATATAAACAATAATGTCAAGGCTTTTCGGCCATAAATGAGCCTTTTTGCAATGATATACATAGGGCGAGATTGCATATTTAAAGGCCCCCTTGCAAAGGGGGCTGTCTGCGAAGCAGACTGGAGGATTGGCAAAAAAG
>JAFYUG010000020.1 GCA_017558545.1 Oscillospiraceae bacterium
CCGTCCTTTTCCATCTTGGAGAGGCTTCCGTACATGGTTCCGGGCGCAAGACGAATTTCTCCGTCGGTCAGTTTTTCAACCATCTGCACAATGCCATAGCCATGGTTGGGTTTTTGCAGACAAAACAATATATAAAAACCTGTTTCTGTCATAGGTACATAAACTTTGCGGGTATGTGCATCCATAACAATTCCTCCGTAGTATTTCAGTGCGATATATCGAAGTACGATGCACCATGGATGTACTATATCGCACTTCGATATAAATGTCAATAGAAAAAGGCAGGAAATTTTTCCTGCCTTTTATATCGTGTTTAATAGCCGCAACTTAGATTTTTTCACGCTCGTATTCCAAAATATCTCCCGGCTGACAATCCAAAACATCGCAGATTGCCTCCAAAGTGGAAAATCTTATTGCGCTGACATGGCCGTTTTTAAGTTTAGATAAATTGACATTTGCAACGCCGACCTTCTCGGAAAGCTCGTTGAGGGACATTTTGCGATCAGCCATTACCCGATCCAAACGTAAAATAATAGGCATAATATACCTCCTTAAAGAGTCTCGTCGGATTCGCGCTGAAGAATCTGACCATAGCTGAAAATGTAGGAAAGGAGGAAAACAGCGCAGGCGATAATCACGAAGTTGAAGTTTATGGTGAATACATACTCGGTTTTTCTTATAAGTTCGGGGGAGAAAAATTCGTCAAAGGGGTAGGCATTGATAAGGAGCATTCGGGCAACGCAGCCAAGAACTTCGCTTATAAATCCGCCAACGATAATAGCCCAGCCAACATTTTTTAAATTTTGGGATATACCCTCTTCAAAAGGTCTGCCAATCTTCATGGGGGAGAGTATCTTGCGAAGAAGTCCGGCAATGTAGGCCACGAGGAAACATACAATGCCGCCCCCCAATGTGGAAATACATACATAAAGCTTCATAAACTTACTGTCAAGGTTTACCTTGTCGGTCAAATGAAGTTTGATGAAATCCAAGTCCAAATTCGGAGAGTGGGCAGCTTCGGCAAATATTTTGCCGCCGAAAATAAGGCTCAAAATTGCAACGGCTACGCAAATTATGCCTGCGATAGCTGCTATTTTGCAAAATACATTTGCCAGGATGTCAAGATTTTTGGCAACGCGGGCCATTTTCTTATTATTCATGGGAATGCCTCCTTGTTAGCGTAAAATATTTAATGTTTATCGTTAAATTGATATTAACAGCTCAAATACCAATTGTCAAGAGAAATTTAACGAAAAACGTTAAATATTTTATTTTGAAAGCAAAGAAGCAATGATTGGACCGGCATAGGATTTTCTACACTCCAAGGTGAGCGATAAATAAAAAGCCACGGCTATATAGCCGTAGCTTTTTAGAAAACTGCCCTCATCATCAAACATACTGAATCAGCCCAATAATAAATAGATGCAGGGGATAGTATATGTAAAATGCCCATTTCAGGATTTTGTTGGCTTTAGCACTCATGCCACGCTGCCCGTTATATAGCCCTATGATGGGGATGGCCAAAATAACCGCCATTTGTATAAGCCCATAGACTCTGTCCAGCGCTATAAAATAAACCGCCGCATATAGCGCCACATAAAAAACCATCCAAAGCATCTGCTTTTTGAAGTTGCCGCGATTTGTGCCAAAGGCGAGGATGCATAGGCTTGCTATGCAGCTCCAATCGCCGGGGAAGGTGACAAGACAAATGAGGATAATCAAAATGGCCTTGCCCGCGTCGGAGATTTTTTCGCTATGAGCAACCCGAAGCATCACAAGACCCCATGCAAGAGGCCACATAACGCTGGTCTGGTTCAATATACCGCCATAGTAGAAGGGAATAAAGGATTTCCAATCAACAAAGTCCGCGGAGAAAAAGATGTAGGCAAAATGGGAGATAATGGCGAACACAAAAAGCCTTCGGGTATACTTTCCTACGTCCCTTGTGTGATGATAGCCCTCGGCTATGAAGTAGCACATGATGGGGCAGGTGATGCGGCCTATAATGTGCATAAGCACGGGGAGAGCCTCCCTTGGATAGCCGGGAAAAATCAGCCACGCAATATGGTCTATTGTCATTGCGATAATGGCAATAATTTTAAGCCAATTTGAGTTTAATCTTGCTTTCATAATGGCTCCTGTGAAGCGGTGTTTAATAAAGTTATTATAACATATATTGCCGTAAAAAAGAAAACCACCGGTTAGCATTGGCCGCCAAACCGGTGGTTGCGATAATTTAGTTGCTGGTTTTGCAGCTTTCGGTTTTCTTCTTGGCAGCGATGAGATAGAAAATGGCGGTAACCACTTCAAGGGCGGAGACAATCATATTGAGATAAATGCGAGCCTGATTAAAAACTGTTGCGCCTTCGCCGCCCAATGAGAGCAGGCCTATAATGGCTGCGAGAATATTAAATACAATAAGAAACTTCGCAGCTCTCTTGTAGCCCTTGCGGGGGCTATCCCAGGAAAAAGTGGGGGAGGTGGTGCGAATCAGAAAAGCCTTGAACAGAATTTCCAGCAGCATGATGATAACAAGAATGGCGATCATGATGCAGGCAACCACAAGCATGAAAGAGCCATAACCGGAAATAGTCTTAAAGGTGGGAAACATGGCTATGCCAAGCAGTATAAGACCGATAATGTCCAAAATAAGCAGAACGAAAAATATCTTTTTGAAGATTCGCATTTTGCTTGTCTTTTCTGTGCTCATAGCGATACTCCTTTTTGTAAGATGAATACTGAGCTTTGTATAGCTAATTTTAGCACACAGAGCAAATAAAAGGCAAGGATATTATAAGAGCGCAGAGAGAGTGGATGCCGCACCCTTGTAATTCGGGACGTCGGGGACGCCGTCCCCTACA